>NZ_JBSXOQ010000055.1:0-49065 GCF_056859495.1 Sphingobium sp. L-44
TCAATCCGTAAGCGAGGTACCAGCGCACACATAGCAGGATGATTGTTGCGTCAAAATGCCGACCCTTGAACATCAAACCTCGCCACAAAAGCCAATCCTTTCGATGTCATAATCGGCATCGCGGGAATTTGCGACAGAACCTCATTATCGCGGTATGGCGGTGGGCAATATCCTGCACGGCCACGTCCCGGCGCTCGGGCGCGACGCCGACTTCAAAGTGTATCTGGTCGCGCCGCGCGGGGATTTCGCCACCTGGCGCGCGACGCGGGAAGCGTCCGGTTATGACGTGCGCTCGTTTGAAGTGCGCGCGCGCCCGGTGAGCGCCATTAAGGGCCTGCGTCCGGGCATGAGCGTCCTGTTCGACTGGCCGCAATGAGCCCGTTCCGGCGGGCTCTGGGCCGGGAGCTGTGGCACCTGCGGCATTCCCGCTGGGATCTCGTCGGCTTGATCGTGATGCCCGCGATCCTGCTGTTTCTGGTTTCGGCAATGCTCTGGCACGGTGCAATGCGCGACGTGCCATTGATAGTCGTCGACAGCGACGGCAGCGCGGCAAGCCGCGAGATGATCCGCGTGCTCGACGCGTCTCCCATGATTCATGTCACCACCTACCGCACCAATGAGGAACAGGCCGTGCGCGACGTCCGGCGGGACGATGCGATGGGCTTCATCCACTTGCCGGCCGGCCTTGGCGAAGGATTGCGGACACATCGCACACCCGTGGTGCGCGTGCTCTACAATGCCAGCTTCCTGTCCGCGGGCATGCTGTTGGCGCGCGGCGTGGAGGAGGCGATGCAGGATGCGGCGCCCGCGATCATCGCCGGTCAGCTGTCGGCCCATGGCCTGCCGCCGGTCCGCACCCGCCGCATCGTGGTCGAGGCGACCGCCCTGGGCAATCCGGCGTCCAGCTTTGAATGGTATCTGGGCCTGTTGATCTATCCCGCAGTCCTGCACCTGCTGACGGCGTGTGTGTGTGCCCTGGCGCTCGGGCGCGAACTGCAAGGCCGCTCCCTTGCCCGATGGGCGTCGGAAAGCGGCGGGATCACGCCGGCGCTGGTCGGCAAGATGCTCCCCTATGTGGCGGTGGTCAGCCTATGGGGCGTCGTCTGGTTGCTCTACCTTACGCTGGGCCGCGGCTGGCGCGTCGACGGGAGCATCGCCCTGATCGTCGCTGCACAGACGCTATTCTATGCCGCCACTGCCGCAATCTCCTCGTTGCTGATTGCCGCGACGCGGGAGACAGCGACGGCCCTGTCGGCGAGCGCTGTCTATGCAGGCTCGGCCCTCGCCTATTCGGGCGCGACGCTGCCGCTCAACGGCGCCCATCTCTTCGCCCGCTTCTGGAGCAACGTCCTGCCCTTGACTCATTACGTGGCATTGCAGATGGGCCAGATCAGCGACCTCGCGCCAACGGCGGCCATTTCCCCGGCGCTGGCGCTGCTGGGCTATGTCGTGATCGCGGGCGGGATCGCGGTCCTGCTGATCGCCCGGCAGGCCCGCCGCGCATGACCTTCGGCCAGGCCTTTGTCGGGACATGGCGCGCTATCCTGCGATCGCGCACCCTGCTCAGCACCATGCTGCTCTCCGTTGCGCTTTACGGCTTCTACTACCCGGCGCCCTACGCGCACGAGACGGCGCAGCGGCTGCCGGTCATCATCGTGGACCAGGACAACAGCGCGCTCAGCCGCGCCATGGTTCGCGACCTCGACGCGACCCGCGCGGTCGAGATCGTTGCCACGGCGTCGGACGTCGCCGAGGCGCGCCGGCGGATGCGCCGGGGTGATGCGGATGGCGTCATCCTCGTCACCCAAGGGCTCGAGCGCCAGCTGCGCACGGGCGCGCCAGGCGCGGGCATCGGGGTGTGGGTCAATGCCACTTATCTGCTGCGGGCCAGCACCATCGGCGAGGCGATTACCTCGGTCGTCGAGGACCTGGCCGCAGAGCGGCTTCTTCCCGGCGGCCAATCGGTGCGGGCGGGATTACCGATCAAGGTGACGGCCGAGCCCCTGTTCAACCGTACCGGCGGGTACAAGAGCTATGTCTTTCCGGCCGTGGCCGTTATCATCGTGCAGCAGACGCTGCTGTTCGGCGCCGCGACCTTCATGGGCGGCCGCCGACGCGAGGGGCGCTGGCGGATGCGGCCGCTCGAATTTGTCGGCAGCCTGGCGGCGCTTGCGTCGGTCGGAATCCTGAACTGCCTGTTCCTGTTCGGCCTGATCTTCTGGTTGCAGGACGTGCCTACGAACGAGAACCTGCCGGCACTGCTGTTGGCGGTGCCCCTGTTCGCGACGGCCGTCGCCGCTCTGGGACTGTGGATCGGCAGCTTTTTCGACTGCTCCGAACGCGCGATGGTCATCTTGGCACCCACATCGGTGCCGCTGTTCTTTCTGACCGGGACGGCCTGGCCGCTGGGGCAGATGCCGCGGTTCGTCCAGCTGCTCGCCTCCCTCGCCCCCTCGACGCCCGGCGTGCATACCTTTGTGCCGCTGAACCAGATGGGCGCCTCGATCACCGATGTTTCGGGGGGAATGGCGCTGCTTGCGATGCTGGCGCTGATCTACGGGTTAGCTGCGGGGGTGCGAGTGATCGGCGGCCGGTCGAGCAGATGAGGAGCGTGGCCCCCTGTCCTGACCTACCCGGGTCGAGCCAGATAATCCGGATGTCAGAGCGCCACGCATTGATTAGGTAAACCAAGCGGTGTATATCGTCATGGACATGGCCTCAGCAGTCTGATCTTGAAGGCTAGAGCAAGAGCGGAGACGATTGTGGATGCAGGTCGGATCGGTCGAGTAGCGTTCGGCGCACTCCTGGGCATAATCGGGCTCATCCTCGCCGCAGGGGGCGCCTGGCTCGTCTCTCTGGGAGGCAGCGCCTATTACGTTATTGTCGGCGTCCTGCTTGCGGTCGCTGGCCTGCTCTTCATCCGCCGAAAGCCCTTGGGGCTGTACGTCTACGCTTTTGCGTTCCTTTTCACGCTGTTGTGGTCATTCTCGGAGGTTGGGCTGAAAGGCTGGTCTCTGGTGCCGCGCTTGGCCGGGCCGGCCATATTGATGTTCTTCGCGCTCCTGCTCGTGCCCCAGCTGCCGATCTCGAAGGCACGGCGCGTCCGAAACTACGGTCTGCTCTCTCTCGCGGCGGTGCTCGTCGCTACCACCGCGGCAGTCCTCGTGGTAGAAGAGCCTCGTCCCGGCCAGATCGCGATGGCCTCGGCCGCCCTTTTCGACAGCCCCGCCAATGGCCCGGCTCGCGGCGAGTGGGGGGCCTATGGCGGCGGTGCCAGCGCCCAGCGTTATTCGGATTCGTCACAGATTACCGCCGGAAACGTCGGCTCCCTCAAGCTCGCCTGGACCTACCATACCCGGAACATTCCCAAAGCGTTCGGATCCGAGCTGACGCCGCTGAAGATCGGCGATCGTCTCTACGGGTGCACGGGCATGAACCGCATGTTCGCGCTCGACCCCGCGACCGGTCAGCAGATCTGGTCGTTCGATCCGCACGTCGACAAGAAGTGGGTGCCGTACACCGCCGCCTGTCGCGGAGTCGCTTACTACAAAGTGCCTGACCAGCCTGCCGGCGCGCTTTGTGCCGAACGGATCATCGAAGGCACGCTGGACATGCGCCTCATCGCCGTCGACGCGGCGAGCGGGCGGCGTTGTCCGATGTTCGGCGCCAACGGCGAGGCCGACCTGCGGGTGGGTCTCGGTCAGAAGGAGAGCCTGAACGCGGCTCCGAAACCGCTCATCCCCGGCACGGCCGCCATCACGGCGCCGCCATTGATCGTGCAGGGGATCATCGTCACCGGTCAGCAGGTTACTGACGGGCAGCGCCGCTGGGCGCCCTCGGGTGTCATTCGTGGTTACGATGCAGTGACCGGCCAGCTGGCCTTCGCCTGGGACATCAACCAGCCGGAGGTCACCAAGGCGCCTCCTTCGGGCGGATATTATTCGTTCGGCACGCCCAACAGTTGGGCCACGGCGGCCGGCGATGAGAAACTCGGTCTCGCCTACATCCCCATGGGCAATTCCGCGGCGGACTATTGGACAGGCCTGCGCAGCGCCGAGGAGAAGAAGTTCAATTCGGCGATCGTCGCGCTCGACGTGCACACCGGCAAGCCCCGATGGGTCTTCCAGACGGTCCACGCGGACGTCTGGGACTATGACCTTGGCTCCCAGCCCAGTCTCATCGAGTATCCGACGCCTCGTGGACGCGTTCCAGCGCTTCTCGTCGCGAGCAAGCAAGGCGAGATGTACATCCTCGATCGCGCCACGGGCCGGCCGCTTCATCCCGTGCAGGAGCGGCCGGCGCCCGGCGGAGGCGCCGAGCCTGGACTGCGCTCGAAGACGCAGCCCTATTCGGGTTTCCACAGCCTCGCCTATCCGGACATCACCGAGAAGGACATGTGGGGGCTGTCGCCCATCGACCAGATGATCTGCCGGATCAACTTTCGACGTGCGGCCTATCAGGGGCGTTATACGCCGCCGCGCGCCGGCCAATACAATATCGAGTGGCCTGGCTATAACGGCGGCTCCGACTGGGGCAGCGTCGCCATCGACCCGTATCGCGGCGTGATGATCGCAAACTACAACCTGACCGCAAACTACAACAAGCTGATTTCCCGAACGACTGCGGACAAGAAGGACTTATACCCGATCGGGGATCCGAGAGCCGCAGGCGGATCCGGCGCAGAAGGCAACGGAGCTCAAACCGGGGCACCCTATGCCATTCTCGTGAATGCGGGCTGGACGATGCCGACAGGAGTGCTCTGCACCGCACCGCCATATGGCGGCATCCGTGCCATCGACCTTCGGACTGGCAAGACCGTGTGGGATCGCCCGTTCGGAACGGCACGGAGGAATGGTCCGTTCGGCATACCCTCCTTCCTGCCCATGTCCATCGGGACTCCAAACAATGGCGGTTCCGTGGTGACCCGTTCGGGCTTGGTCTTCATCGCGGCGGCCACGGACAACCTGATCCGGGCCATCGACATCAGAACAGGCAAGACATTGTGGAGCGATGTCCTGCCAGGCGGCGGACAGGCCAATCCGATGATCTACGAGCAGAACGGGAAGGAATATCTCGTCATCATGGCAGGGGGCCATCACTTTATGAAGACGACGCCCAGCGATGCCCTGGTGGCGTATGCGCTACCGCGATGATGAGAATGCGACGCTTTGGATCGCGGCCTTGCCTGGATGAGATCGCGGCTGGTCTGGACGCCCGGTGCCAGGGCAGGGGCGCCGAAGCCGTCGAGCGCAGGCAGGAGCCGGTCGGCGGCTCTTGCCTTGCGCTCCGCCCGGCTCGTTCAACGGTCGTCAACGTCTGACTGATGCTGGCTCGACCGACTAGCAGTTCGAACGCATCGCCCCGCCGGGACGGGGTCAGTCCGCGCGCTACCAGCCCGGCGCCGGGTTCCCCTTCGTCTCTAGGACAAAGGGCATGAAGCCATGACTTGTCCGCCTTTAACGACCGATCCAGCATCCTCTCCTGATCGGGCCACACCCTCGTGCTGACGCGATCCGCGCGGCGAGCCATGGTCGCGCTCCCGCTGGCGCTCGGGAGCGCCTGCGCTCCCGCGACGCTCGATCCGGCCGGCCCGGTCGCCGCTGGCGAAAAGACGCTGCTTTTAAATTCGCTGGCGATCATGCTGGGCATCGTTGTGCCGGTGATCATTGCGACGGTTGCCTTTGCCTGGTGGTTTCGCGCGTCCAACACGCGTGCCAAGTACCGCCCAGACTGGGCGTACTCTGGAAAGCTGGAGCTTCTGGTCTGGTCGGTGCCGTTGCTCGTCATCATCTTTCTGGGTGGCATCGGCTGGGTCGCGAGCCATGAACTCGATCCGCAACGCCCGCTTGCCTCGCGGCAACGGCCGATTACCATTCAGGTCGTTGCGCTCGATTGGAAGTGGCTCTTCATCTACCCCGAGCAGCGCATCGCCAGCGTCAACCGGCTTGTTATACCAGCGGGCGTCCCGATCAGCTTTCGGATCACGTCCGGAACTGTGATGAACAGTTTTTTCGTGCCGCAGCTCGGCAGCCAGATCTACGCGATGGCGGGCATGGAGGCGAAACTCAACCTTATGGCCGATCGACCCGGCCGGTTCCGCGGCCTATCTGCGCACTACAGCGGCGAGGGCTTTTCCAACATGAGCTTCATCGTGGACGCCGTCCCCGCCCAGGACTTTGCCGCATGGACGGCGCGCGCAAAGGGGCAAGGTCCTGTGTTGAACGGGCAGAGCTATCTCGCCCTTGCTAAGCAACAGGGGAATTTCGCACCCGTCGTCTATAGCAGCGTGCCGCCTCGCTTCTTCGAGGCGGCAGTCAGACATGCGGGCGCACCTGTTCACGAGGTTGACCGTGCAGGCAGGGAGGATTGAGCATGCTTGGCAAGCTCACCCTCCAATCGATTCCCTGGGATCAGCCGATACCTCTCGTCGCGGCCGCCGTCGTCGGGGGCGCATTGCTCGCCACACTGTTATGGACGTGGCGCGCCGGGCATGTGCCGTATCTGTGGAGCGAGTGGATCACTTCCGTGGACCACAAGCGCATCGGGGTCATGTATTGCATCTTCGCCCTGGTGATGCTGGTCCGCGGCTTCATCGACGCGGCCATGATGCGCAGTCAGCAGGCGATCGCGTTCAACAACCCGGGCTACCTGCCGCCGGATCACTATGATCAGATCTTTTCCGCGCACGGCACCATCATGATCTTCTTCGTGGCGATGCCGTTCATGGTGGGACTCATGAACTTCGCCGTGCCGCTGCAACTGGGGGTTCGCGACGTCGCGTTTCCGACCTTGAACAACGTCAGCTTCTGGCTGACCGCCAGCGGCGCGCTGCTGGTAAACGTCAGCCTGGTGGTCGGCGAGTTCGCCAAGACCGGTTGGCTCGCCTACCCGCCCTTGTCGGAGCTGCGCTTCTCGCCCGGTGTGGGCGTGGACTATTACCTATGGGCGCTTCAGATATCCGGCGTTGGCACGCTGCTTTCAGGCGTGAACTTGGTCACCACGATCCTGAAGATGCGTGCGCCAGGCATGGGCTACACGCGTATGCCGATGTTCTGCTGGACGTCGCTGGCGTCCAACCTGCTGATCGTCGCGGCCTTTCCCATCCTCACGGCGACGTTCGCGATGCTGTTGCTCGACCGCTATCTGGGGTTCCACTTCTTCACCAACGAGCTTGGCGGCAACCAGATGATGTTCGTCAACCTTATCTGGGCCTGGGGACACCCCGAGGTCTACATCCTGATCCTTCCCGCCTTCGGCATATTTAGCGAAGTGGTGTCCACCTTCTCCGGCAAGCCGTTGTTCGGCTATCGATCGATGGTCATCGCGACGATGGTGATCTGCATTCTGTCCTTTATGGTGTGGCTGCACCATTTCTTCACCATGGGGGCCGGCGCGGACGTCAACGGCTTCTTCGGCGTGACGACGATGATTATCGCGGTACCAACGGGCGTGAAGGTCTTCAACTGGCTATTCACGATGTACGGTGGCAGGATCCGTTTCGACGTCCCGATGATGTGGGCCGTGGCATTTATCGCCACCTTCGTCATCGGCGGGATGACGGGTGTACTGCTCGCAGTTCCACCCGCCGACTTCGTGTTACACAATTCGCTGTTTCTCGTAGCACACTTCCACAATGTCATTATCGGCGGCGTGCTGTTCGGGGCCTTCGCGGGCTACAACTATTGGTTTCCCAAGGCGTTCGGGTTCCGCCTGCACGATGGCTGGGGCAAAGCCGCTTTCTGGTTGTGGGTGACGGGTTTCTACGTCGCCTTCATGCCCCTCTATGTGCTCGGGCTGATGGGCATGACGCGGCGCATGCAGCACTACGACGTTCCCGGCTGGCACCCTTGGCTGGTCCTGGCCGCGTTCGGCGCGACATTGATCGCCGGCGGAATCGTGTGTCAGGCGATGCAGCTTTACGTCTCGATCCGCCAGCGGGAGATGTTGATCGACGAAACCGGCGACCCGTGGGATGGCCGCAGCCTGGAATGGATCACGACGTCACCGCCCCCGCCGTTCAATTTCGCCGCACTCCCCAATGTTGAGGGCGAGGAATCCTATTGGGATCTCAAATTGCAGGCGCACCAACGCCGCGAGCTGTCCGAGCGACCAGACTATGCCGCATTCTCGATGCCGCGCAATTCGCCCACCGGCTTCGTCACCGCGTTCTTCACCACCGCCATCGGCTTTGCGGCCGTATGGCATATCTGGTGGCTGGTCCTCGTCGGCTTCCTGGGCGCGTGGGCGACCTTCGTTGCGTTCGCGTGGCGCGACGAGAACAAATACGAGGTCAGCGCGGAGCGGGCCAAACACCTCGATGACAGGCGCCGCGCGGCCAAGGCCAGGATGCTCAACCTCCCCGCAGAGAACCCTGCATGAGCGCTGTAGCCGCCCGCCAACGGCACGCGGGAAAAGGTGATCCCCACAAGCTGGGCCGCGACGTTCCGCGAAGCGAACGGGGCCCTGCGCCCGAGAAAATCGTCGTCGCGTATGGCTTCTGGATTTTCCTGCTTAGCGACTTCATCATGTTCACCGGCTTCTTCGCGGCATACGCGGTACTGGCGAAGGCCACCGCGAACGGCCCCGCCGCGCATGACATCGTGGAACTGCCGCTAGTCGGCGCCGAGACGGCCCTGCTGCTGACATCGAGTCTCACATGCGGAATGGCAGGCATCGCGACCCGCGTGCAGAACCAGCGGTGGTTTCAGGTGGCGATGGCGATAACGGCGCTACTCGGCACCGGATTCCTTGCGCTGGAAGGCTATGAGTTTCTCAAGCTGATCGGCGAAGGTCACGGACCGCAGCGCAGCGCCTTCCTGTCCGCCTTCTTCGCACTGGTCGGATGTCATGGCATTCACGTCGCGCTCGGCCTGAGCTGGCTCACGACGATGATGGCGCAGGTATACGCGAAAGGCTTCCGCCAGGAGATCGTTCGCCGCATCGCATGCTTCAGCCTGTTCTGGCATGCGCTCGACATCATCTGGGTCGCTTTGTTCACTACCGTATATCTGTTGGGAGTCGCCGGATGAACGACCAGGCTAGTTCTGACGACGACCGCGAGCCGGGAAAGTATAACAGCGACGAGGTTGATGTCCGTGCTGAGGTGAAGACCTACCTTGTCGGATACCTGCTCGCCGCCATCCTCACTGCTGCGTCGTTCCTAGCAGTAAACAGCGGCTTCATCTACGGTCCGGGTATCCCGGTTGCGCTAATCGCCCTGGCCGTGGCGCAGATGGGCATCCATAACGTCTTCTTTCTGCATATCACGACTGGACCTGACAACACCAACAACGTCCTTGCGCTTGCGTTTGGCGTGCTGATCATCGGTCTCGTCCTGATTGGCTCCATCTGGATCATGAGCCACCTCGATCACAACCTGATGTCGGCCGCCATGCCATCGATGTAAGCGAGGGGTGTCGATGCGGCATGGTGATCGGACCAGCACGCACAGCCGGATCGTCTTCCGGCTCAAATGGGCGTGCCGACCATGTCCGCGGAGAGGCATGCGGATCAACGTCTATGACGGTGGCAGGCCTGTACACGGCCCCTCTAAAGTCTACCTCCCCGTTCGCGCCGCCTTTCCGTTAGGCTTGATCACGGGCTGGTCGCTGATCGACCGCCGAGCCGAGGAGCCGATCGGTCACCATCGCATCACATCCTTGCTCCGACCGATCCAGATGAACGCCGATCATAGACTTGCTGAACGGCGAACCTGACCGCCATCCCATCGAGGACGCGCTAGAGCGCTGCGTCGTCGATACGACATCTCGCAGAGGCCGTATCGGGGCCGCGTCAGCGGAAACTGCCCTTGGACAGCGGACCGGCCTGCCTTTTCGATCGGCCCGACTGCCATGAGCGAACCATTGGGGCACTAGCACGAGAGGTGTTAATTCGTTGTCACGCGGTATGGCCGCCGCCGCCGCGCTCAGATCACCTCGCCGAAACCACTTGACCATTTGGTAGCCTAACTGCCCTTTACGTCAATTGGAATTTGCGACAGGAGCAAGTCATGGTTGCGTGCAGCAGCATCGGCGACTGGCGCAGAGTGGGATGAAGGGCGGAGCGATGCTGTGGACGGCTAAATCGGCGACAGCGGCCGCCTTCGCTGCCGAATGCTGGCCAGTTGCCCGCCGGAAGAGGGATGAGAGGCACGGGATCGTCGAGATCGGATCGTGCGGCGGACGCATCTGCGACCGACTGCTCACCCCGGGGGCTCGCGCGACCGCGAGAGGATGGGGCATTGCGCGCCGCGGCTCGCGGACTGGTCAGATCTTATCCGCCGGCGAATGGCACCAAGCGGCCAGGCGCGCGGCATTCACGAGAGGACGAAACGCGATGGGCTGACGCGGCTTCCCGCGAAGCTGCGGTCAGCCGAGTCGAGTAGGGATGGTTTGCATGACCGAACGTGACGTGATGACCTTCGATGTGGTGGTCGTGGGGGCGGGCCCGGCCGGGCTTTCGGCCGCGATCCGGCTCAAGCAGTGCGCAGCCGCGGCCGGTTGTGAGGTGTCGGTGTGCGTGCTGGAAAAGGGATCGGAGGTTGGCGCACACATCCTGTCGGGCGCGGTGGTGGATCCGATCGCGCTCGACGAATTGATCCCAAACTGGCGCGAGACGGGCTGCCCGCTCGCCGCCGTGCCGGTGACGGAGAACCATCACTGGTTCTTGACGGAAGCGCGCCAGTTCGGGCTACCGCAGACTGTGCTGCCCGGCTTCATGCACAACGAAGGCACCTACACGGGCTCGCTCGCCAACCTCTGTCGCTGGCTGGCGAGTCGGGCCGAGGAATTGGGCGTCGAGATCTATCCGGGGTTCGCGGCGGCCGAACTGCTGCTGGACGAGGTGGGCGCGGTCAAGGGAGTCGCCACGGGAACGGCGGGAATTGCCCGGGACGGTACGCACCGGCCCGACTACCAGCCCGGTGTCGAGCTCCATGCCCGTTATACGCTGCTCGCGGAGGGCGCACGCGGAAGTCTGACGAAGCTCGCCAAGCAGCTGTTCGACCTGGAGCGCGATTGTCAGCCGCAGATTTACGGTCTGGGCATCAAGGAGCTCTGGGATGTCCTGCCGGAGAAGCACGCGCCCGGTCGCGTCATCCACACGCAGGGCTTTCCGCTGAACGACGCGGTCGGCGGCGGCTTCCTCTACCATCAGGCAGACGGACAGGTGGCGCTCGGCTTGGTGACGGGGCTGGGCTACCGCAACCCCTACCTGTCGCCCTTCCAGGAGTTCCAGCGCTGGAAACAGCACCCCGCCATCCGCGGGGTGATCGAGGGCGGGCGCCGCGTATCTTACGGTGCACGGGCGATCAACGAAGGCGGATGGCAGTCGGTACCGCGGCTCGCCTTTCCGGGAGGCGCGCTGATCGGCTGCTCTGCGGGGTTCGTGAACGTGCCGCGCATCAAAGGTACCCACACCGCCATGAAATCCGGCATGCTCGCGGCGGAATCGGCCTTCGCTGCGGTTGCGTCGAACCGCGGTGGCGACGTGCTGGCCGACTACCAGCCTTCCGTAAACGCGAGTTGGATCGCGACGGAGCTCAAGCTGGTGCGCAACGCCGAGCCCGCCCTCGCGAAGTTCGGTCCGGCGTTCGGGACGCTCTGGGCCGGCGCGGACATGTGGATGCGCTCCTTCGGCTTGGGCCTGCCCTATACGTTTCGCCACCGCCACGATCACCAGGGCCTGCGTCGCCGCAATCAGGCCAGGCCCATTGCGTACCCGAAGCCGGACGGAGTGGTCACCTTCGACCGGCTGTCGTCACTCTTCCTGTCCAACGTCAACCACGAGGAGGATCAGCCGAGCCACCTCCGGCTGAAAGATGCGGCGGTACCGATCACAGTCAACCTGCCGCTCTACGACAACCCCGAGCAGCGATACTGTCCGGCGAACGTCTATGAAATCGTGGGTGCCGAGGAAGATAGGCCGCGGCTCCAGATAAATGCGCAGAATTGCGTCCATTGCAAGACGTGCGACATCAAGGATCCGACTCAGAACATCGAGTGGGTCGTGCCCGAGGGCGGTGGCGGCCCCAACTACCCCAACATGTGATGGAGACGCCATTGCCCGAAAATCCGACCACCGCCGTCGAAGAACTAGTTAATCTGCTGAACATGGAGCAGGTCGGACCCGACCGGTTTGAGGCATCATGCGCTGTTGGCGACCGGTCGCCCCGTACCTTCGGGGGGCAAACGGTGGCGCTGGCGCTGGTGGCCGCTCAGCGCGCCGGGCCGGAGGGCATGACGACGCACGCGCTGCATGCCTCGTTCCTGCGGCCGGGCGATCCCCGCCAGCCCGTCGACCTGGAGGTCACCCGCCCGTTCGAGGGCCGCAGCTTCGCCCACCGGGCGGTGGTCGCCGCGCAGGGCGGCGTGCCGATCCTGCATCTCGCCGCCTCGTTCCACCGGTCGGAGGACGGCTTCGCACACGCGCCCGCGATGCCGGACGTGCCAGGGCCGGAGGCGTCATCCGACTTGAAGGCGCAGGCGGCGGCAGGGAAGAGCGGGCGACCGCCGGTCGCTCTGTTGAGCCGGCTGAACGCGTTCGACGTGCGGGTCGCCGCCGTCCGGACGGACACACCCCCCAGTCAGGCCTTCTGGTTCCGTCTTGCCGCCCCCCTCCCCGTACCGGAGCTGGCGGAAGCGGTGCTCGCATTCGCCAGCGACTTTGCGCTGATCACCACCGCCGTACTGCCGCATGCCGTCAGCTATTTCTCGCCCGCTCTGCAGACCGCGAGTCTGACGCATGCCATCTTCTTCCACGAGCGGCCGCCGGTTTCCGATTGGATGCTGTACGCCATGGACAGCCCTTGGGCCGGAAAGGCGCGCGGGTTGGCACGGGGCAGCATCTTCGGCCGGGACGGCCGCCTGCTGGCGAGCGTTGCTCAGGAAGGTTTGATCCGGCGGCGCACGCCGGACGCTTCGCGCGCACGCTGATCGAACTCGGCCCGTCGGGATGATGTTGACTGCCGGACCCTTAGAGGGACGGAGACCGCCCGGGACACTGACGCGATAACGGATGCTGCTGCGGCGAGTCCCGCTCAACCGCTTGGGCGGCTTCCCGTGCGAGCGCACCTTTCCGGGCCGTCAGAGGCGACGGGATCATCCGGCAAAAAACGAAGCAACGCTCCGGAAATTGTTAGGTGGAAGGGCGCAGCGTCGGTCACATCTGGAGAGAAACTCTTCGGTGCAGGCCGACGGATCACGAGCCAAGCGGAAGGCAGGATGGGCATCTGTGGCGCCGGCGAGAAGGCATGCCCGACGAGATCTGGTCGTCACGCCCCTTCGTTCGCCCGGAACCGAATGGGACCTTGAGTTGTCGGTGCAGGGACGCCGCGACGATCCGAGGAAAGATTCAGATCCTGCACCGTGCATCCATGCTTCTCTTCAGTCATCCGCATAGCCGAGCGGCGCTCGTCCGCGATGATAGTCGTCGGGCAGGATCTGCCGTCCGATGGGCGGCACTTCGGGCCGAACGCGCCCGAGGGGTGGGAGGACGCCTTCAAGCCCGGCACGTGCCACATAGCCCTCACCATCTATGCGCGTGACGATGCCGCGGTGAAGGTCGCGGTGGATCACGCGATGACGGAATATGATCGGTCGCGCGGGGTGACGCTGGTCGGCACGCACAGCTTTGGTGCCGACGCCGACGCCAAGAATCCGTTCGGCTTTCGCGACTCGATCTCGCAACCGAGCGTCGCGGGCAGCGGCGTGGAGCCGCAGCGCGGCCAGAAACGGTCGATCGCGGCAGGCGAGTTCATCCTAGGCGAGAACAGCGAGACGGGTAGCCCCGTGGCGATGCCGGAGCCTGCCGAATTGGGGCGAAACGGCTCGTTCGTGGTGCTTCGCAAGTACGAGAGCGCTGTCGGCGCCTTCAACGACTTCCTTCGCAGCCGGGTGGATGGCGAGGCGGCGGAAGAGAAGCTGGGGGCCAAGATGTTCGGCCGCTGGCGCAGTGGCGCGCCGCTGGTCCTGACGCCCGAGAAGGATGACGAGGCGCTTGGCGCTGATCACTTGCGGAACAACGGCTTCGACTTCTCCGAAGATCCCACGGGGCTTGCCTGTCCGCATTCAGCGCACATGCGCCGGCTCAACCCTCGTGACAGCCAACTCACAATCATGACCGACGTCAACATCCACCGGGTAATCCGCCGATCATCGACTTTCGGTCCAAAATGGAGCCGGGACGTAACGGCTGCCGATGATGCAAGGGGCGATCGCGGTATCTTCTTCATCTTCATCAGCGCCCGCGCGTATGACACGATCGAAATTCTCCAGCAGGAGTGGATCAATCTCGGCAACTTCATCGATCTGGGGTCCGAGCGTGATCCGGTCGTGGGGCTGCACGAGGAGCCCGGCACCTTCACCATCCCGAATGAACCGGCACGCCAGCGGGTTGCCGGCGTTCCTACCTTCAACCGCCTGAGGGGCGGCGAGTATTTGTTCATGCCGTCGTTGACCGCGCTCCAGTGGATCGGGGGAGCAGGCTGGCAAGGTGAGTGATACGCCTGTGCGGCTTAACTGTTAAGCTCGCGCTGGAACTCGCTTGCGATAGGTCGGACGCGATCTCCAACCACGCCTGCCTGGCCGTGCTGACGTGAATGGAACGTCATCGCTGGTTCAGAATATGGGCGAGATTGAGGATGCTGACGCGAGCGGCCTCTCTACGTCGAGCCTCTCAACGTAGTCCTTGATGTCCAGCGATGCGTTGCCGTTATGCGACCTTCTTCCGGCATTACGACGATGTGCCGGCGCTGGTGGCTAACACGGTGGCGGCTCTCGCAGCCGCGGCGCGCGAGCGCGCGACGAGGTCGCGCCGGCCCTGGTCGGAGGTGACCGCGCCGAGACAGGGCGGATCGTGATGCGCTATGTGGTCGGACACGAGGGCGCCTGCCGCGCGCTGCTGGTCGGGGCCGGCGATGCGGTTCAGGGCATCGTGCTGCGCGAGATCGCCCAGCAGACGGCCGCCATCGGCGACTTCGCGCCGGGTTGGCTGCCAGGCACGCTGGCCGTGCGGTTCGCGGTCGCGAGCATGAGCGCGGTCGTCCGATGGTGGCTTGTCGAAGCGCCGGAGAGAAGCTGGGAGGAGACCGCCACCCTCCTGGACCTGCTCGTCAGCCTGCCGCCGGCGGCGCAGCCGCGCAACGAACTCGGCACCTGATTGCGGGGTTGTAAAGCCGCGGCATGCCTTCGCCGGATCCCAGGGCATATCAATTTGTCATCGAGCAGTGCACGGGGATCAAAAAGTCTGCGTCGCGCATTCGAGATCGGGACAAGGAGAACTGCCCAGTGCTTCGCTCGTTCCTCATCGGCCTGGTGGCTGGCCAGCGCGGCATTACGCCGCTGGCCGTAACTGCGACGGCGACTCGTCGCGGTGAGATCCCTGCCGAACTGCCACTGCAAAAGCTGATGCTGAACCCCGTGATCGCGGCCGGAACCGCCGCTTTCGCGGCAGCGGAAATGGCCGGCGACAAGATGAAGACGGCGCCCGACCGTACCGTGCCAATCGGGCTTGCGGTCCGCAGCATCACCGCCGCCTATGCCGGAGCCGCACTCGCCCCGCGTGACAAACGCTTGTCCGGTGCGGCCATCGCCGTAGCCGCCGCGGTCGTATCGGCCTATCCCGGCTTAGCCGCCCGCAAGTTTGCGATGAAACGTTACGGACAGACCGCGACCGGCTTCGTCGAGGACGCGATCGTGTTCGCGAGCGGGCTTGCCATCGCCAATCCCAAGCTCATTGCGGAAAAGGCCTAAGTAGGCGCGATAGCGGCCGCTTGAGATGCAGCAGTCTCAAATGGCCTGCCCTTTGTGCGTCGGTGCTTGATGCCGCAAGCGCAACAGCGCTATCGCAGAGAAGCCTTACCTAGAGCATGATCGTGTCACGTTGACGCATATCCCGAGTTCCTGAGGTAGTTGGCGCATTCGTCGGGAGTGAAGCAGTCGAGCAGTTGGCCGATGCGCCGCCAGGTGGCCTCGACCGATCGCTCGGCGGCTTGGCGCATCAGGTGCTTGAGCTTGGCAAAGACCTGCTCGATTGGATTGAGGTCAGGGCTGTAGGGCGGAAGAAAGAAGAGCTTGGCGCCGGTGGCGCGGATGGCGCGCCGGACGGCCAGGCCCTTGTGGCTGCCGAGATTGTCCATCACGACGATGTCGCCCGCCCGGAGCGTTGGCGCGAGGATCTGCTCGACATAGGCCTCTGTGCATTGTAGGGACACGGATTCACGGTAGGCATCGACGTCAGGGGTAGCGAACTATTTGCGCAGGTTCTCGATGCCAAGTTCGCGCCATATCCAAGTGAAGTCGTAGGTGGCCATCGGGTCGTTCGCGTCGAGTTGGCTGCTGCTGCGGTTTTCGAGATGCTTGAGCCACCCGGCTACTCGGTGCCGGCCTGCGGCAGTTTGAACGGCTGCGCGCGGGGTGATGTCGCCGAGCATGCCGACGGGTTCATCGAGCGTCGCGCGGTACTGACGGTCGAGCATGGCATGGATGAGCGGGGTTGCAACCTCTGGCGCAATGGCGGGTGCCGGTTCGGATGATGTCAGCCCCTCGGCCCGCGCCGCCATGGCCTGTTCGACCGTCTCAATCGTGGTCAGCGGCGAGCCGACCAACCCGGCGAGCGCATCGTTGATAAGCGCGGTGCCGCGTTTCGCTCGCTCGGCCGAGGTGACGGCGAGCATCAGGGCGCGGCCTTTCAATTCGACATTGCCGAGCACCGGGGTGCCGTCCGCCATCGTCACACCCCACGCCATGCGCCCGGTGCTTTTCGCTTTTCCGTTCGGTTTCTCGCCCAGCCAGTTCCAAAAGTGCGTGGTTTCCCGCTGAAGCGCAGGGACAGTATCAAGCCGCTCGCCGACCAGCGCCTGGGTCACGCCGCGTGCGAAGGGAAAGCGCACGCGGTGGAACATCACCTCCTCGCCATCAATGTTGTGCAGCGTGGGGATGGGCGCCGGTCCCATGGTCTTGGGAACGACATCGAACAGCCATGCCGTGCTGATGAGGGCCGGAAGTGCAGCCAGATCGTCGGCGTCTAGGTTCAACGCGGTGCGCGGGCTGCGCTTGCCCTTCGAGCGCCGTAGATCGGCGACGAGCGCCTCGGCCGCCTCCATCGTGAACGACAGCACGCCGCCCGACAGGAGGTGCTTGCCTCCGACCTGCACGACGCGGGCACCGATCCTGTCCCATTGCTTCAGCGTCTGCGAGGCGCTGCGCTCGGATACTCGAAGCGGCTCGCCGCCCCGGATCAGGTCGCGCACGAGGAAGCCGCTGCCGGGCTCGACCTCGCTGACCTCGTGGAGGCTCATCACTGACGATCGAAGGGCACGCAGGTAGATTTTGGTCGGGCCGCTCTCATTCCAGCCCCGGCGCCGAATATAGTCATCGACGATGTTCCGGTCGGGTTGGATGGTGCGCGTCAGCAGATCCTCGAACGCGCATCCCCACAACACGCCGGCCCAATGATCGCCGACGATGTCCGCCAGCTCGTCCGCTTCGAAGTCGAACTCCTCCATCGCCAGCCCGAGATGATCGCCGAGCGCCTCGCCCAGATGCTCGCCCCAGGCCGGCGAGGTGGCGAACTTCATGACGCCGGACAGATCGTGACCACGCTTCATGCCTGTTCCCTCTGCTGCTGACTGAATTGCTGGCGGTGCGCGGCGACGATGCGCGAGACGGTGGGTTCACTGACGCCGTAGAGCCGCGCCATCTCGGCACCGGACTTGCGGCCGGACGTGACGGACTCGGCGATTTCGCGGCGCTGCTTGTCGCCGAGCTTGGGCCGACGCCCGCCGATCCGTCCTTCTGCGCGAGCCTGGGCAAGGCCGGCGCTGGTACGCTCGCGGATCATGGCCCGCTCGAACTCGGCGAAGCTTCCCACCATCTGCATCATCATCCGCCCTGCCGCGGTGGTGGTGTCGATCGCCTCGGTCAGTGAGCGGAAGCCCGCGCCTGCCAGCTCGATCCGCTCCATGATGTGCAGCATATCCTTTAGGCTGCGCGACAGCCGGTCAAGCTTCCAGACGACGACGACGTCTCCGTCGCGCAACTGGCCGATCATCTCCAGAAGCTTGGGTCGGTCCCACCGCCCACCGCTGGCGGTCTCCTCGAACACCCGCTTGCAGCCGGCCGCATCGAGCGCGCGCCGCTGCGCGGCGTTCGACTGGTCGTCGCCCTTCGACACGCGGGCATAACCGATCAGATAGGGTTCGCGCGTCATCTGCGTCTCTTTCACAAACGGCCGTATCTGGAGGCGGAAACAGCATGCACCAATTTCCGCAGCCTTGGGTCTTTCACAATCCTCTTTCACTAAGCCAACAAAAGGCAAGAGGTTTTTGGAGGATGAAACATGCCCGCACGTATTCCGATGACCCAGCGGCAGCGCGCCGCGTTGCTTGCTTTGCCCGACAGCGAGGCGGCGGTGGTGCGACATCATGGCCTCGATGCCGAGGACCTTGCTGCGATCGGCTTCGCACGCACTCCGGCGACCCGCTTGAGCTATGCCCTGCAACTCTGCTGCCTGCGCTATCCGGGGCGACATCTGCGCACAGGCGAGCTGTTGCCTGCAATCATGCTCGACCACATCGCCGAACAGGTCGGAGTGGATGCAGGCGTCGTCGCCGACTTCGCGCGGCGAGCGCCGACCCGCTACGATCAGCTTGCCGCCATCAAGGCGCGCTTCGGATTCACCGATCTGAGCCGGCCAGCGCGCGGCATCATGATGACTTGGCTGGAAACCGAAGCCATGGCTATCGTGGACGGGCGCATTTTGCTTGATCGATTGCTGGACGAGCTGCGCACGCGACGCATCGTCATCCCTGGCATCAGCGTCGTTGAGCGGATGGCGGCCGAGGCGATGCTTCGGACGGAAACCGATCTGGTCGCCGCGGTCGATGCTAAACTCGATGCGGATATGCGTCAGCGTCTCGATATGCTGATCGATGAGAAGGTACATGACCGGCAGAGCCGCTTGTCCTGGCTGCGCGAACCAGAGCCCCGCGTCGCGTCAGCCTCGCTTGCCGAAATCCTCGAGAAGGTCGCGATAATCCATAGGACCGGTATTTCCAGCATTCCGGTCGATCCCCTGCACGAGCCCCGCCTGACGCAGTTCGCCCGCGAAGGCGTGCGATATACAGCCCAGGCTTTCCAACAGATGCGCGTCTCCCGCAGGCGGGTCATCCTGCTTGCAACGCTGCGCGAGATGGAGGCCACGCTTACCGACGCGGCGATCGCCATGTTCAGCGCCTTGATGGGACGCGCTCACCTTCGTGCTCGCAAACGCCTGGAGCAGAGGGTCGCGATTTCGGGACGCGAAGGCCGCGATCGGCTGATGCGGATCGCCACTGTGCTGGAAACAGTTAGCCAGGCAGCACGCGCCGGCGGAGATATCGGTGCGGCCCTCAGGGATATCGTGCCTCTCGACATGCTCGATGCTGATGCCGCAATCATCCGTCGTACCGCGGCACCTCACAGGGACGATGTGCTGAGCGAGATCGCAGCCGAATACCGGACCTTCAAGCGAACAGGGCCTCTATTCCTGCAAGCGCTCGATTTCCACGGTCGGGCCGGCACCGCGGCATTGCGCGACGCGATGGCGATCCTGTCGAATCTTGATGGCGACTGGCGCAAGCCCCTCCCTGCCGACGTTCCGCTCGGTCATGTCGAGCGGCGCTGGCACCGCCATGTCGTGGTCGCCGGCAAGATCGACCGGACGCACTGGGAGATGGCGACTTACGGCGCGCTCACCAATGCACTGGCCTCGGGTGATATCTGGGTGCCGAGGTCAAGGCTGCACAGGTCGCTGGACGTGCTGCTCGCGCCGTTATCCGGCGCAGCGCTGCAACCGCCGTTCTCGCTCGGTAATCCACACGCATGGCTCGATCAGCGCGCCGCGCAGCTCGACAGCGCCTTGCGCGACGTCGCCCACAATCTGGCCGGACGCGATGCTGCCCTGTTCGCTGGCGAGCGATTGCGATTTCCCAAGGAACTGAAGGACGATGATGCCAGGCACGACGAAGGACGGCGCCTGACGCTTGCCTGCTACGACATGCTGCCTGCCACGCGTATCACCGACGTGTTGTCGCAAGTCGAACGCTGGACCGGCTTCACCCGGCACTTCGGGCACGTCTCGACCGGGTTGCCGCCTGGCGATGAGCAGGCCTTCCTCGCCACTCTGATTGCCGAAGCGACCAATCTTGGGCTGTCGCGCATGGCCGAGGTATGCGGCGCAGGGTCACGCCGCGCGCTGCTGCGCATGCAGACATGGCACATGCGCGAGGAAACCTTTCGGGCGGCGCTCGCCTGTCTGACCGACGCCATCCACGCCGAGCCGATCGCCGCCTGGTTTGGGCAAGGACACCGGGCTTCCGCGGATGGCCAGGCCTTCTACCTGGGCGGGCCGGGCGAAGCCGGCGGAGCGGTCAACGCCCATTATGGTCGCGACCCAGTGGTCAAGATCTACACCACCATCACCGACCGCTACGCGCCGCTGCACCAGACGGTGATCGCCGGCACGGCAGGAGAAGCCATCCATGCGCTCGATGGGCTCCTCGGCCATGACAGCAACGCCGATCTGACCGCGCTGCACGTCGATGGAGGCGGCGTTTCCGACATCGTATTCGCGACGATGCATCTCCTCGGGCTCGATTTCGAGCCGCGCATTCCTCGCCTGTCCGACCGGCGCCTCTACGCTTTCGAACCCTCGAAGCGCTATGGCAGGCTTGCGCCACTGTTCGGTCACAGGCTCAACCGGGACCTGATCGTCAGCCACTGGCCCGATATTGAACGTGTCATTGGCGCGATCCGTCACCGCACCGTCACGCCATCGTTGATCCTGAAGAAGCTGTCCGCCTACCGCCAGCAGAACAGCCTCGCTGCGGCGCTGCGGGAGATCGGGCGGATCGAGCGCACGCTGTTCACGCTCCGCTGGTTCGAGGATCCGGCTCTGCGCCGTACCGTCACTGCCGAGTTGAACAAGGGCGAGGCCCGCAACAGCCTTGCCCGGGCGGTCGCCTTCCATCGGCTCGGCCGTTTTCGCGACCGTGGCCTGGAGAACCAGCAGACCCGAGCGGCCGCGCTCAACCTCGTCACCGCAGCGATTATCCTGTTCAACTGTCGCTATCTGGGGCGCGCCGTCGACGAAATGCGTCGTCGAGGAAGCCCCATCGATCCAGCTATGCTGTCCCGGCTCTCGCCGTTGGGTTGGGATCGCATCAATCTCACCGGCGATTATGTCTGGTCCGATCACCTCGATCTCGACGCCAACGGCCTCATGCCGCTGCTCATCAAACCGCTACCGTGAATCCGTGTCCTGATAATGCACAGGGGCCTTTTGAGGCAGATGAAACGACTCCTGACGAAACGTCGTGCGACGAGTCCGGCGACCTGAGATCGTCGCGCAGCCACTGGGTCACTTGGCGATGATCCAATCCGGTTCGGCAGTGGCGGCGCAGTCCTCGAACGTCGATCGCATCCGCGGAGCCGACGGGCCGGCTTGTGCATGAGCCGCCCTGATTTTGCCGCTGGGCAGTACGGCAGGTTGCGAAAAATGCTTGCTGTGTCCCGGTCGGCGCGCGGGCGTGCAGCTCGCGCCTCGCACGATCACACGCGCAGCAGTCGCCCCACCGCCCGCATGATCGTCGCCCGGCGCGCCGCGTGCTCGGCAGCGTCGCGTGCAGCTCCGGTCATGCACCAGAGCTGGGTGAGGGCGGCGACAAGCCGGACGACATCCAGGGGCGTGAAGTCGGCGACGATCCGCCCCTCGGCCTGCGCCGCTGCGATCCCGTCCAGCTTCTCCCCGAGAAGGACCTCGCCGGCCGGGAGCATCAGAACATCCTGGCCACGCTCCAAATGATGCCAGGTCAGCAGCCTCCACAGGCGCGGGCGTTCGACCAGCAAG
Organism: Sphingobium sp. L-44; assembly: GCF_056859495.1. NCBI lineage: Bacteria > Pseudomonadati > Pseudomonadota > Alphaproteobacteria > Sphingomonadales > Sphingobiaceae > Sphingobium > Sphingobium sp. L-44. The sequence goes on from NZ_JBSXOQ010000055.1 coordinate 21,886, forward strand.
TCATAGGTGCGCCCCGCATAACCCTCAAGATCATTGGGATCGAAGCGATCGGCCTGCGCCGCGTCCATCACTTCCTGCGTCAGCGCGGCATCGAAGAGCGCCTCCTTGTCCCCGAAATAGGTGTAGAGCATCGGCTTGCTGATACCCGCCGCCTGCGCAATCCGGTCGATCCGCGCGCCCGCCAGCCCATGGGACGCGAACTCCTCGGTCGCTGCAGCCAGGAGCGTCTCGCGGCTCTGTGCGGCATTCCGCCGGGTTCGTTGCTTCATCACACCTCCAAGCATTGACGCATTCCAGGTTTCAAGTTACCTACCAGTTGGTAATATATGGAGTAACATATGTCCAATCACTGGTTTCTCACGGGCGCGTCCAGCGGTATCGGCCGCCATCTGGCCGAACTGATCCTGGCCGCTGGCGACGACCTTACCGCGACGGCCCGCAAGCCCGAAAGCCTCGATGATCTCGCGGCGAAATATCCGAGCCAGCTGCGCGTCGAAGCGCTCGACGTCACGGTCAAGGACGATATTGCTGCGGTCGTGGCCCGGGCGCAGGCGCGTCGACCCGTCGATATTCTGGTCAACAACGCCGGCGGCGGCGTGATCGGCGCCACCGAAGAGATGTCGGACGCCGAGGTCGAAGGCCAGATCGCGCTCAATCTCATGGCGCCCATCCACATCACCCGCGCCTTTGTCCCCGCCATGCGGCTGCGCGGGAGCGGCCGGATCATCCAGATCTCCAGCGCTAGTGGTCAGGGCTCGCTTCCGACGAGCAGTCTCTATCATGTGGCCAAATGGGGCCTGGAGGGCTTCAGCGAATGCCTCCGCCAGGAGCTTGAACCCTTCAACCTGTTCGTGACACTGATCGAGCCGGGCGGGGCGCGCACCAGCTTCAGCCACAATCTGCAATTCGCCAGCGAGATCGCCGCGTATCGCGATACGCCCGCCGGCCATATCCGCAAGATGTTCGAGACCGCCGGAAACGAGCTCTACACGCTCGACCCGCAAAAGATCGCGCAAGCGATCGTTGATGTCGCAACCAGCGACCATCCGCCGCTGCGCGTGACTCTGGGGGGTGACGCTTTCGGCGTTGTCCAGGCGGCGCTGCAATCGCGGCTCGCCTTTCTGCAGTCCCAGGAAGCGCTCGCGCGCTCGGTCGCTTTCGACAGTTGAGCTTTTCCGTCTTCCAGCTTTCGTCTCCGCGCGGTGCGACGCGCCTCACCGGGGCCCGGCAACCCTGTCGTCAGCGCCGTTATCCGATACTTAGGTATAGTCATCCGACACGATTGCAGAGGCGCCACACGGGCAATCGCTTGGTACCATCGCAAGAGAGGAAAACCCTCGCGGTCGCCAATCAAGGGTGCGCAGACCTTCGCAGTCGCGTGCCCTTGATGCGGCAGCGCGCCGCCCAGCCACGCGCGTCATGAACGGGAGCGGCCTTCTGCGAAACCCAACGCTCCGCCGCATTTTCTATAAGCTCTCGCTCGAATTGCTGCGCGCCGCCTTCTTCTTCCTGCGATTGGGCTTGAAGAATGACGAGTGTTTGTGCGCGCGTCTCAATAGGCGAGGCACACGGCTTCCGGTCGCCGCCGCCGTTCTTTGTCACAATGGCAAACGGCTACGGCCGGCGACCCTGATCGATCCGGCGTGCGAGCACGTCGGCAAGGATGACTTCGTGTGGATCAAAATGTCCCAGCCCAGCGAAACAGAACTTGCCGACATCGCCGGGAATTACGGCCTTCATCCGCTTGCCATGGAAGGTGCCGACAACGGCCACCAGATTTCGAAGCTCGACGATCACATGCTCAGGGTTGAGAGCGCCATCACCGGCATCCGCGACATCCTGATCTCGGTGTTCGAGGCGAGTCACCTGCTCGAACAGCAGCGCCAAGGTGCGATCACCCGTTAGCTTGCCGCCCGGGATGCGATCCTCGCGGTGCCTACCGCGATTGCCGGAATCTACGGCATGAATTTCGAGAATATGCCCGAACTGAAGACGCAATGGGGATATTTCGTCATCCTCGGCGTCATCGCTGCGGTCTGCATTGGGCTCTACATCCGGTTCAAACGTAGCCACTGGCTTTGACGGCGCAGATTGGCTTTCCACATCGCGCCGGGCTGAGGCTGCCGGGGGCCGGCCGCCATAACTCAATGCTTTCGCAGAACCTCGGCGCGGTGCCGGTCCAACGCATCGAGCAAAGCCCTGCCGATCAAAGGCTTTGCGAGAACGTGATCGAAGCCCGCCTCGGCGGCCCGCCAGGCCAGCAGCGTGTCGTGAAAGCCTGAGATCATGATGGCGCGTCCCGACCATCCGATCTCGCGAAGGTGACGCAGCATCGCGAATCCGTCGATGTCGGGCATGCGATAGTCGAGGATGACGCAGTCTGCCTCCTTCGCGCGGGGGTCGGCCAACAGCGCGTGGCCGGTCGTATATCCCCACACGGCATAGCCGCGCGATCTCAGCAGCAGCTGGAGGCCACGCCGCACGCCGGGATCGTCGTCGGAGACGAGGATGGTGTATCTGCCATCATGCTGAGTGGAACGGACCGATGGCATTGCGAGAAGCGGACACCCGTGTGACGATTGCACCATCGATCGCATATCGCGCCTCGTCCCGTCGCTACGTAGAGGTCGCAGTCACTTCGGCTTGCGGCCCATGCCCGCGGCAAAGGCGATCCGCAGGGCTTCGGACAAATTGCGGACCTCGAGCTTGGCCATCAGGCTCGCGCGATGGACCTCGACCGTTCGCGATGAACAGCCCAGGTCATAGGCGATCGTCTTATTGGGCAGGCCGTTCGCCAGCCCTTCCAGCACTTCACGCTCCCGGGGCGTCAGTGCAGCGACCCGCACGCCGGCTTCAGAGGTTTCCAGAGTGCGAAAGTCGACATCGTCGAGACGCGCGAACGCGCGGCTGACGGCGCCGAGCAGGGCGGCTTTCTCGAAGGGCTTCTCGAGAAAGTCGACCGCGCCGCCTTTCATGGCCTGCACCGCAACCGACACGTCGCCATGGCCGGTCAGGACGATGACCGGCATATTGACCCCGCGTGCTGCCATGGCGGCCTGAACCTCGAGACCGTCCATCTCGGGCATGCGCACGTCGAGGATGACGCAGCCGACGGCCGCCGACTTCGCCTCCTTGAGAAACTCCACGCCCGAGGCATAGGTCACGACGTCGTAGCCCGCGGTCTTGAGCGCAAAGCTCGCCGCCTTGCGGATGCTCTCCTCGTCGTCGACCAGATGGATGACGCGTCTATCCCCCATGTTCCTCCTCCGCCCGCGCATGGATCAAGGTAAAATGAAAGCGCGCGCCGCCGCGGACGGGGCGCTCCATCCAGATACGGCCCCCATGCGCTTCGATGATGGTGCGGCAGATCGAAAGGCCGAGGCCCATGCCGTCGGCCTTTGTCGACTTGAACGCCGTGAAGAGCTGCTCCCGGACCTCGTCGGCGATGCCGGGGCCGGTATCCGCCACGGTCACCTCGATCAGCCCGTCAGGGCGCAACCTGGTCGCCACCTTGAGGTCGCGAACCGGACACTCCGCCATCGCCTCGATGGCATTGCGCATCAGGTTGACCAGCACCTGCTGGATCTGCACCCTGTCGACGAGGACCGGCGTCGCGGCGGGATCGACTGCAAAGAAGCTGCGGATGCCGCGCTCGCGGGCGTCGACCAGCGCGAGCTGGCTCGCCTCGGCGATGACCCGCGGCAGCTCGTGGAGGCTCTTGTCGACCTCGCCGCGGGCGACGAAATCGCGCAGGCGCCGGACGATATGGCCGGCCCGCAGCGTTTCCTGTGCCGCATCATCCATCACCGACCGTAGCGACACGAAGGGTTCGTCGTCCCGCTCGTCGAGCATGTCGCGGATCGTCTCGAGATAGAGCGCGACCGCGGCAAGCGGCTGGTTGAGCTCATGCGCGAGGGTCGAGGCCATCGTGCCCATCGCGCTCAGCCGGAAGACATGGACCAGCTCTGCCTGCAGTTCCTTGAGCCTGAGCTCATCCTGCTCCTTGGCGGTGAGATCCCGGATGAAGCCGGTGAACAACCGCTGCCCGTCTTCACCGGCCTCGCCAACCGACAGCTGCATCGGGAAGGTCGAGCCGTCGCGGCGCTGGCCGACCACGACGCGGCCGAGGCCGATGATCCGGCGCTCGCCGGTCTGGAGATAATGCGCGATATATTCGTCGTGCCGGTCGCGATCGGGCTGGGGCATCAGGCAGGAGACGTTGCGGCCGACGAGCTCGGTTTCCGAATAGCCGAACAGGCGTTGGGCGGCCGCGCTGAACGACGTGATGGCGCCGGTCTCGTCGATGATGATCATCGCATCGGGGACGGTCGCCAGGATCGACTGGAGATGCTGCTCGCGGGTCTCGATTGACGCCCGGACCGCCGCCTCGTCGGTGACATCGCGACTGATGCAGGCAAAGCCTCGATGTGCGTCGCCTTCGAACAGGGCGCTGATCGTCAGGCGCGCGAGATATTCCGCGCCGTTCTCGCAGACCCGCCACGCTTCGCGCTCCAGCGTGCCTTCGTGAAGGGCGGCCGCCAGGTCTGCGCACGGGCGGCCGGCCGCAATCTCGTCGGGCGGGTAGAACAGGTCATGGGGCTGTCCCAGGACGCGATCGAGGGGCCAGCATTCGGCACGCTCGCCTTCTTCATTATAGCTCAGCACGATCCCGGCAGGATCGAGCAGCGTCAGGACGTGGCCGCCAGCCTGTCGCAGGAACAGCGGCGCAAGCCGCGCTACGTCGCTGGCAATCTCGTCCGGCCCGCGCCTCGTGTCGACCATCGTCCCGGCTCACGGGCCTGGCCGGGCGCACGGATCCGGGCGTAGCCCGACCGTGCCACTCAGCGCCGCGCGAGTATGGCCTTCATCTCGTCGATTTCCTGCCGCTGCGAGCGCTTGATCGCTTCGCAAAGCCGGATGACTTCCGGATCGCTGAGCTTTGCTTCCTGGCACATCAGGATCGCCCCGGAATGATGCGGGATCATCGAGCGCAGAAAGGCCGTGTCGCCGATCGTGGTCTGGGTGCGGATGAGCGCAAAGCTGCCGAAGAAGGCGACCAGCGACGCGGCGATCAGCGCGATGTTGGCGGCTTTCGACGCGAACATGTGCCGCATGGCGACGATCATCAGCACCACCATCGGCGCGACCATCATCAGCGTCATGTAGAGCATGTTGAGGTTGTTGTAGAAGCTGTCGAGCCCGTCGATCATGACGAACATCACCAGATACATGATGACGCCGCTGATGACGGTCTGAACGGCAAGGCTCCAATAGGCGCCCATCTTCCGGGTGTTCATGTGGGACGAATGGTCCATGGCGTATCTCCTTCGCTCGGCGCCGGCCGACCTTGGTATGAGTGTAACGCCCCGCTCTCCTGTTCGCCCCCGCCATCAGCCGTCCTGATGCTAAAACCAGAAGCGAACGCCGGCGACGAAGCTGGTCGCATGGACGTCCTCGCCGGCAAGCCTCGACAGCCGCGCCGTGTCGCCGGCTTTGCGCAGATAAGAGACGCCGATATAGGGTGCGAACTGGCGGCTGAACTCATAGCGCAGGCGCGCGCCGAGCTCTATGTTGACCAGCCCCGAACCGATGTCGTTCTCCGGAATATCCTGCGCGGCGAAATTGACCTCGGCGCGCGGCTGCAAGATCAGGCGCTGGGTAATGCGCTGGTCGTAATAGCCCTCGACCCGGCCCAGAACATCGCCCTTGGTCGAGAGGAACAGCGCGCCTTCGACTTCGAACATGCCGGGAGCCAGGCCCTCGACGCCGACCGTCGCGTAAGTGCGGTCGGGCCCGCGGCCGAAGTCCTGGCGGATACCGCCCTGAAGATTGAAATAGGGGTCGATGGCCCGGCTATAGAGCACCTGCACCTCCGCGCTGTCGATGCCGCGGCCGAACTCGCCTTCGCCCTCGCTCTTGAGCCAGAGCCGGTTGATATCGCCGCCGTAAAAGCCTTCGCCATCCCAGCGATAGCCATCGCGACCGCTATGCGCTTGATACTCGAACAGGTTGAGCAGCACCTGCCCGAAATTGTTGCCGCCGCTGTCCTTCATCATGATGTCGCGTGAGCGCGCCATCTCGGCGCCGGGAAAATCACGATCGGCGAAGTGGTCGCTGGGGGGAGGCGGCGGGGGCGCATTGCCGGCCGGAAGCGCCGTGCCGGTCATTTGCATGCCGGGCATGGCGGTCTGGCCATGCTGCGAATGGTCCATCCCGGGCATGTCCGGCATCGCGCCGTCCTGATGCTGGGAGTGGTCCATGCCCGGCATGTCCGGCATCGCGGGAGACGCGGGTTGCGGCTGACCGGCCGCATCTCCCTGCGGCGCAGGACTGGCCTGGTGCTGCGAATGGTCCATCGCCGAGGTGGCGTCTGGCGCTGGTGTCTGAGCGCGCGGCCTGGCGGCGGCCTTGTCCTTCTTCTTCTCCTGCGCCGGCGGCACCTCGCCCGGCGGCGCCATGCCGGGCATGCCGTGCATTGAATGATCCTGGGCAAAGGCGGGCGCGGCAGCGAAAAGGGCGATCGCGCTCACCAGCGGCGTGAGGATGCGGGTCATTACGCGTCTCCCTTCGGACGGACGCTCACGACCCGCATCATCCCGGCATGCATGTGGTAGAGGAGATGACAGTGGAAGGCCCAGTCGCCGACCGCGTCGGCGGTGAAGTCCCAGGTCACCTTGCCGCCGGGCTGGACGATTACCGTATGCTTGCGTGGCGCATGATCGCCATGCCCCGTCACCAGCTCGAAAAAATGCCCGTGAATATGGATCGGATGCCCCATCATCGTGTCGTTGATGAGATTGACGCGCACCCGCTCGCCTTCGATGAAGGGGATCGGCTCGTGATGGTCCGACATTTTTTCGCCGTCGAACGACCACATGAACCGCTCCATGTTGCCGGTGAGGTGAATGTCGATGCTGCGGCTCGGCGCGCGCACGTCCGGATTGCGATCGAGCGCCATCAGGTCCCTGTAGACAAGCACCTTGTGGCCGACGTCGGCGAGGCCCTGGCCGGGCTCGCCGGTGCGGTCGACGGGCATCGGCGAGATGGTCTGGACGCTCGGGTCGCGCTTCACCTGCGGCGCGTTCGAGAAGTCTCGCATCTTCATCGACCCCATCGCGTGCCTGCCATGGTCCATGCCCGCCATCTGGCCATCGGCGCCCATCGCGCCGTGGTCCATCCCGCTCATCGCGGAATGATCCATCCCCGAATGATCCATGCCTGCCATGGCGCTATTGTCCATGGTCGCCATCGCTGCCGCCGCGCCGGTCGCGAGGCGCGCGGACGCGTTCTTCTCGGCCGTCGGATCGACGCCCCGCATAGCGCCGCCCGACATGTCCATGCCTTCCATGCCCGGCATCGAGGACATGTCCATGCCCATGTCCTTCATGTCGGCGAGCGGCCGTTTGCGTAAGGGGGGAACCTCGCCGGCCATGCCGGCGCGCGGCGCGAGCGTGGCACGCGCCATGCCCGAGCGGTCGATCGCCTCGCCGACAAGGGTGTAGGCCTTGTCATCGCCTGGGCTGACAACGACGTCGTAGGTCTCGGCAACACCAACCTGGAACTCGTCGACGGTGACCGGCACCACATTCTGCCCGTCGGCCTGGACGATGGTCAGCGGCAGGCCGGGGATGCGGACGTTGAAGGTGGTCATCGCCGACGCATTGATGACCCGCAGCCGCACCCGTTCGCCCGGGGTGAAGAGCGCGGTCCAGTTGTCCATCGGACCATGGCCGTTGACGAGATAGGTGTAGGTGGATCCGGTCACATCGGAGATGTCGGCCGGGTCCATCCGCATCTGGCCCCAGTCGAGCCGGTCCTTGAGCGGCTGATCCTTGCCCGACAGGAGCCCGGCCAGGGTCTGGCGCTGGAAATTGAAATGGCCGGGGTTGACCTTGAGGCGCCGGAAGATCGCCTGCGGCGAGAGCGCGCTGTGATCGGCGAGCACGATGACATGCTCGCGGTCATAGGCGACCGGATCGGCACCGGCGGGATCGATGATGATCGGGCCGTAATGGCCTTCCTGTTCCTGCAGGCCTGAATGGCTGTGGTACCAGTAGGTGCCGCTTTGCACGACGGAGAACTGGTAGAGGTAGTTCGAGCCCGGCTTGATGCCCGGAAAAGACACGCCCGGCACACCGTCCATATTGGCCGGCAGGATCAGCCCGTGCCAGTGGATCGAGCTGTCCTCCTCCAGCTGATTGATGACGTTGAGCCGCACGCGCTGGCCCTCGCGCAGCCGGATCAGCGGGGCGGGGACCGTGCCGTTGAGGCCGATTGCCCGGAACTTGCGCCCGTCGATGGTCATCGACTGCCGGGCGATGGTGAGCGTAATGTCTTCGCCCGACACGGTCGGCAGCGTCGGTCGCATCCCCGGCGAGATCGTCTGCGCCCAGGCCGGCAGCCAGGCTGACAATGCTGCGCCGCCGCCGGCGAGGGCCGCGCCGCGGAGGAACTGGCGGCGGTCGAGAGCAGAAATCATTCGGTTGTCTCAGCTTTAAGAAAGAGGGCGTACCTATTGGGAATACGCAGCATGGCCTCATCCCCCTCAAACTTTCTTTAATATTTCCGAAAGGCGTGCCCTAGCTCGATAGAGGCGCGTTTCGACCGCCTTCTGGCTGATCCCGAGAATTTCGGCGGTTTCAGCTTCCGATTTCTCGTCGATCGTACGCAAAATAAGCGTGTCCTTGAGGGAAGACGGCAGGGCAGCAATCGCTTTCATTGCTTGCGCGAGCTGCTGTTCGGCCCCGATCGCCTGATCGGGCAGCGGTGCGTCGTCGGCGACGCCGTCCGCCTCGCCGAGCGGTAGGGCTAGGGCAAAGAAATTTCGAACCGCTCGCCGACGCCGCCAGTCATGGCATTTGTTGATGACAATCCGGGACATCCAGACCTGGAAGGGTCGGGTTACGTCATAGCGGTTGAGTGCGGCAAAGGCCGCGACGAAGCTCGCCTGGGTGACATCCAATGCCTCATCCATAGATCCGACATGGCTGCGCACGAGCCGGTGAACCCAACCTTGATGCCGGCGGACCAGCTCGCCATAGGCCGCTTGCCGGCCTCCAAGCGCCAGAGCCGCGAGCTCCCCGTCCGAGCAGTCGGGGAGGCACGCGGTCATTCGGATTTGGCCGTCAGCGCTTTCACCACGGCATCGTCGAATTTGTCCGTCTGATCCGGGCGCAGCACGGCCCGCATCGCGAAGATATGCTCAAGTGTTTCTTTCTGCAGCGCGCCCATGGCCTGGTGCGAGCGATCCACCGCAGTTGCGACTTGCGGGCCATAGCCATGCTCCGCTTCGATCGCTTCCGCGAGACGCGCATTGTCGGCGCGCAATTCGGCCTCCAGCGCTTGACGCCGGATCGCGTAGTTCTTCTCGATTGTCTCGAGTCGGCTGTGTTGCGCTGAATTCAGCTTCAGATCGCGATGGAGCAGCTCGTGCAGCTCATTTTCGACCGGGCGCACTGGAACCACATAGACGCGGCCAATGACAACGCCAGCGATCGCCGCGGCGAAGGTCACCAGGACGAGGAGCAGGAGCCGGCGGCGGTCGCGCATCACTGCGAGCTCAGCAGCGTCGAGGGCGCAAGCGCGAGCCGAGCATCGAAGGGCGATAGCGGTTTGGCATCAGCAGACCGTGTCGGAACTGCCGAGCCGGCAATTCCGATGAACAGCGCAGTTGCGGCCGCGATGCCGAACGTCATAGCGCCAAGGCTTGGTATGGCCCGGATGCGCGCTATTTCCGCCATGACCCGGCTTTCCAGGCCGCCGAGCCTGGGATCGAGAGGCGCATCGCGCAACCGCGAGAGCAGGTGGTCAAGTTCATCCATGGTGCTTCTCCGTCTTCATCCTTCAATACGCACGATGGTCCAGGAACCCTTGCTGTAGATTGAAAAGAATAATTGCGAGGGGTGGGGGCTCGGGCTGCGTATTGTCTCATGGGATCTACAGGAGAATGTTCCAATGCGTTTCTTTTCGCCTCTCGCAGTTATCGCCGCCGTCGGCCTGAGTGTTTCTGCTCCGGCCTACGCGCATCCCAAGCTTGTGTCCTCGACGCCCGCCGCGAACGCCAGCGTCTCGGCGCCTTCGCGTATCACGCTCACCTTCAGTGAAGGTCTGATGCCGAAGCTGTCGGGCGCCGAGATCGTGATGACCGGCATGCCCGGCATGCCCAACCACCGCATGGCGGTAACCGGCTTCAAGACGTCCGTCGAAGGCGACAAGACGCTCGTGCTGACGCTCGCCAAGCCGCTCATGGCGGGCAGCTATCAGGTCGCCTGGCACGTCGTCTCGACCGACACGCACCGCATCCAGGGCAATCTCGCCTTTACCGTCAAGTGACGCCATGAACGACGTGGCACTCGTCGCCGTCCGCTGGGCGCTCTACGTCGATCTCGGCCTGTTGTTCGGCCTGCCGCTGTTCGCGCTCTATGCGCCCGGCGGCGGCCGGATGGTACAGCGGCATCTGCCGATGGTAGCAATGGTGGCCGGTCTCGCCTGTCTCGCCCTCCTGCTGTCGGCGCTGGGGTTCGCGTTGCAGGCAGCGGCCATGACCGGGCTGCCGCTCACCCAGCCTGATCTTTCCATGGTCGCAGAGCTGTTCAACGGCACGTCCATGGGAACGGCGCTGAAGGCGCGCCTCGTCGCGCTCCTCGTTCTTCTGCTCTCCATCCCCTTCTATCGCCGGCAATCCCGTCCTGCCTTCATCGCCTCCACTCTGGCAGGCGCGGTCGCACTCGCGACCCTCGCCTGGAGCGGGCATGGCGCGGCCGGCGAAGGCGAGGCGGGCTGGCTGCAACTGGGGGCCGATCTCATCCATCTGCTCGCCGCGGGCGCCTGGGTCGGCGCGCTTGCCGCATTCCTTGCGCTGGTTCTTACCAGGCTCGCAACCGATGATCTCGCCACTGAAGACATGGACCGGGTCATGCTCGCCGAGGAAGCGCTGCGGGGCTTCTCCCTCGTCGGCACGATCATCGTCGCCCTGCTGATCCTGACCGGGACGGTGAACGGCTGGTTCCTGGTCGGCCCGGGCAACATCGCGTCTCTCGGGCAGTCGACCTACGGCCTGCTGCTCATCGCCAAGCTGCTGCTCTTCGCCGGCATGCTGGGCCTGGCCGCGCTCAACCGTTATCGCCTGACCCCGGCACTTGCGCAGGCGATCGAGGAAGAGGACGCGCCACGGGCGCAGGCGCTGCTGCGCGCGAGCCTCGTCGTCGAAGGCGGTCTTGCGATCGTCATTCTCGGGCTGGTCGCCTGGCTGGGGACACTGTCGCCACCCATGTCGATGTAGTTTATCGTTTCGAACGCCTCGCGTTGGGAGAAGCCAATGCAATCGTACACCCCGCCGCGCGGGACTGGATCGACGAAAGACTATGATCGCGCGATCCGCCTGTGGGCGCGGGAGAAGCGGTGGCGTGCCGCCATGCTTGCCATGCTGCGCCCGGATTGGCGCCTGGTAATCGCCGATTATGGCCGCCAGCACGGGTCTCATGCGGCTCGCCTTCCGCCTGACCGTGCAGCGGGCTCGATGGCATCGACGATACCCAGCCCAATGCCGACGGCGTGCTCCCCGGCCTGATGGCGGCCAAGCGAACGGGCCCGCCGATTTGGCCACTTAGGCGATTACGTATTGACCCTGACACGGTGTCAGACCCTAGATCGTCAGGCGTCGAAAGGAGCGAGGCGATGAACGAGACACATGGAGCGGCGCATGGCGGCGGTTGCTGCGGCGGCCACGGCACCGCTAAAGCGGCGACCGGCGTCAAGGACCCGGTCTGCGGCATGACCGTCGACCCGGCGACCACGGCGCATCACGCCGAGCATAGCGGTGAAAGCTATCATTTCTGCAGCGCGGGCTGCCGGACCAAATTCATCGCCGATCCCGAGCGCTATCTCGGCCCGCCGACGCCGCCGGTCGCGGCGCCCGAAGGCACGATCTGGACCTGCCCGATGCATCCCGAGATCCGCCAGGACCATCCCGGGTCCTGTCCGATCTGCGGCATGGCGCTCGAACCCGCGACCGTGACCGCCGACAGCGGCCCCAGCCACGAGCTAGTCGATTTCACGCGGCGCTTCTGGGTCGGCCTCGTGCTGGCTCTCCCGGTGCTGATCCTCGAGATGGGCGCGCATGTCTTTCCCGCGATCCATCGCCTCGTGCCGATGTCTATCTCGGTATGGATCCAGTTCGTGCTGGCGACACCCGTCGTGCTGTGGGCGGGCTGGCCGTTCTTCGAGCGTGGCTGGGCCTCGCTCAAGACCCGCAACTTCAACATGTTCACCCTGATCGCGATGGGGACCGGGGTCGCCTGGATCTACAGCGTCATCGCGACGCTCGCGCCTCAGCTGTTCCCGCCGGCCTTCCGCGGCGAGGACGGCATGGTTGCCGTCTATTTCGAGGCGGCCGCGGTGATCACCGTCCTCGTGCTGCTCGGCCAGATGCTCGAACTGCGCGCGCGGGAACGCACCTCGGGCGCGATCAAGGCGCTGCTCAACCTTGCACCAAAGACCGCGCGCCGGATCGGTTCTGATGGGAACGAAGAGGAAATCAGCCTTGATCTGGTTGCGGTGGGCGACCGCCTGCGGGTGCGGCCGGGCGAGAAGGTGCCGGTCGACGGCGTAGTCGAGGACGGCCGCTCCTCGCTCGACGAGTCGATGGTCACCGGCGAATCCATGCCCGTCACCAAGGCAAAGGCCGACACAGTGATCGGCGGCACGCTCAACCAGACCGGTGCGCTGGTGATCGTCGCCGACAAGGTCGGCCGCGATACCATGCTCGCACGCATCGTCCAGATGGTCGCTGAGGCGCAGCGCTCGCGCGCGCCGATCCAGCGCATGGCCGATCAGGTGTCGGGCTGGTTTGTGCCCGTGGTCATCGCGGTCGCGGCCGTCGCGTTCATCGCCTGGGGCATCTGGGGTCCCGAGCCGCGCTTCGCCTATGGGCTGGTGGCGGCGGTCGCCGTGCTGATCATCGCCTGTCCCTGCGCACTGGGGCTGGCAACGCCGATGTCGATCATGGTCGGGGTCGGCCGCGGCGCCGGGCTCGGTGTCCTCATCAAAAATGCCGAAGCACTCGAGCATATGGAGAAGGTCGACACTCTCGTCGTCGACAAGACAGGTACGCTGACCGAAGGCCGGCCTGCCGTCACCCAGGTCGTGCCGGCGCCCGGCTTCGACGAAGCCGAGCTGCTGCGTCTTGCCGCCTCGGTCGAGCGGGCGTCCGAGCATCCGCTCGCGTTGGCAATCGTCGAGGCCGCGAAGGATCGCGGCATCGTCACGAGCGACGTCATCGACTTCGACTCGCCGACCGGGCGCGGCGCGCTCGGCACGGTCGAAGGGCGGCGCATCGTCCTCGGCAATGCGCAGTTCCTTGCCGACAAAGGGGTTGCGACCGATGCGCTCGCCAGCCAGGCCGACGCGCTGCGCCGGGATGGCGCCACCGCGATCTTCATCGGGGTCGACGGCACAGTCGGCGGCGCCTTCGCGATCGCCGATCCGGTGAAGGCCACGACACCAGAAGCGCTCGCCGCGCTCAAGGCGGAGGGCATTCGCGTGGTCATGCTGACCGGCGACAACCGCACGACCGCGGAAGCGGTCGCCCGACGCCTGGGCATCGACGAGGTCGAAGCCGAGGTGCTGCCCGATCAGAAGAGCGCCGTGGTCGCCAGGTTCAAGCGCGAGGGGCGGGTCGTCGCCATGGCCGGCGACGGTGTCAACGACGCCCCCGCGTTGGCCGCCGCCGACGTCGGCATCGCCATGGGTTCCGGCACCGACGTCGCGATCGAGAGCGCTGGCGTCACGCTGCTCAAGGGCGACCTGACTGGCATCGTCCGGGCGCGGCGGCTCAGCCAAGCGACCATGTCGAACATCCGCCAGAATCTCGTCTTCGCCTTCATCTACAATGTCGCGGGCGTGCCCGTAGCGGCGGGTGCGCTCTATCCGCTGTTCGGTATTCTGCTCTCGCCCATTATCGCGGCGGCGGCGATGGCGCTCTCTTCGGTGAGCGTGGTCACCAACGCGCTGCGCCTCAACCGGAAAGCACTGTGAACATCGGCGAGACGTCACGGCAGAGCGGCGTCTCTGAGCGGATGATCCGCCATTATGAAAAGATCGGCCTCATCCCGGCGCCGGCGCGTCGGGGTGCTGGCTATCGTGACTATGGCGAGCGCGACCTCCATCGCCTCCGGTTTATCGCCAATGCCCGCGATCTCGGCTTCCCGATCGAGGAGATCCGCACGTTGCTCAGCCTTTGGGCCAATACCGGCCGTGCCAGCGCGGAGGTGAAGCGGCTTGCCCTTGCCCGCGCCGATGAGTTTCAGCGCAAAGCCGAGGCGTTGACGGCGCTGCGCGACACGCTAATCGACCTGGCCGAGCGCTGCCAAGGCGACGAGCGGCCGGATTGTCCGATCATCGCCGAACTGGCCGCGGCCCGATCCGCATAGCATCCGGCATCGCACGGCCGAGAATTTTAGGGGTGCCCGTTTTCGGTCGATTCGTGCAGGTCGACGGCGAAAGCGATCCGCAACAGGTCGGGCAGGCTTTGCGCGTTGAGTTTGATCATCAGACTGGCCCGATGCAGCTCGACCGTGTGCGACGTGACGCCGAGTTCATCTGCGATAAGGCTATTTGGATAGCCTCGCGAAATTCCTCTCAGAACGGCCCGTTCGCGCTGCGTCAGTCTCGCGGCTTTCGAAAGAGCGTCGGCCTGTTCGGAGGCACGACGGGCTATACTCTCAAGCCAGCTGAAGCCGCGGTCGATCGCGCCGAGCAATGCGGCCTTCTCGACCGGTTTGGCGAGAAAGTCGGCAGCGCCCGCCTTCATCGCCTGTACGGCGAGCGTAGGATCGCCATTGCCCGTCAGCACCACGACGGGCATGTCGATACCGCGTCGCGTCAGCTCCGCCTGAACCTGCAGGCCGTCCATGTCGGGCATGTGCATGTCGAGAACCACGCAGCCTTTCTCGGCGTCCTCTGCGCTCAACAGAAACTCCGGCCCCGAAGCGTAGGCTTCTACGGCAAACCCTGCGGTCCGCAACGTGAAACTTAGTGCTTTTCGTATTGTCTCTTCGTCATCGACGATATGCACGACGCGCTTGTTCCCCATAGCCCCCGAGATCGATCAATACGCAGTGCCGCGAGGGCAGCGCTTCAAGGGATACTTCTCTGCACGTTGGACTATGGTCCCAGGTCAAGAGTAAAAATTTGGCGAGGCAAAACGGCGAAGGACAGCGAAACTGTGAGGGTTCGGCTACTCCGCTCACACCAATGCCGCGGTCGCTGCGGCTCATTGCCGGGTCTCTGCTCCGGACGATGCATGCGAGTTGCCCGCGCCGCCCTCGGCGCGATCGAGCCATCGCTACGCTTCCATCACATCGTCGACCGGCAGCGGGTTACTGGCGCCCGGCGGGCGAGGGGGGCGGGTTGGCCCTTGACGGCTGCGCGATCGGACGCCCAGGATAGCAGGGTGGCGCGCTTTACTTCGGGCTCAAGCTTCAGGTGCCCAGCAACGTCGAGGGGATCGATGAACGAGCGTGTGTGCGACACGACATATCCTCCTTCCCTGCCGCGATTTTCTCCGAAAGGGAGATCTCAGGAGATTGGTTCGGACTCGTTTAGGGTCAATGGATGAGGACGCGCACAGCGTTTGCCGGGCGTTCATTTCCGTCTTAGAACTGACGCGCAGCACGCCATTCAATCCGGTGGCGAACGGCCTCCGCGATCGCTGGCATGACATCTATATCATTCGACGCATGTGCAACCGCGTTCGTGCTGACGATCCTTTCGACAAGCCCACCCAGAACCTGCGCTGCATCGCCGGCAAAAAGCGGATGCACGACCACGCAATCCGGTCGCGCGAACCCCATGCCGACCAGTTGGCGCGCCGCCTCGGTGAGGGTCCGACCGGATGAGGCGATATCGTCGACCAGCACCGGCTGGCGATCGAGAAACGCTGGTGCATTCGGAATCGAGATGGTGACGTGACGGTCGCCGGATCGGATTTTCTCGCACACGAGAAACGGAGCATCGGCATCGGCCGCCACCTGCGAGACCCACTGTTCGCTTTCCAGGTCCGGACCGATGATCAGCGGGCGAGCGACATTGCGCTTGATCCACGAGGCCAAAAACGGCGCGGCATGAACAACCTGGGTTGGGATGCGGTAGATTTCCGACAATTCATGGTAGCGATGGAGATGCGGATCGACCGTCACCAGCCAGTCGAGATGGCGAGACAGGATCGCAGCAAAGGTTCGCGACGTCACCGCCTCGCCGGCATGGAAGCGTATGTCCTGGCGCATGTAAGCGAGGTAAGGGGCGACGAGCCCGATCCTGCGAGCGCCAAGATCGCGCGCGGTGTCGGCTGCGAACAGCAGCGGCAACAGCTTGGCGTCCGGATGATCGAGACTGGACAGCAGGATGACCTCGCGGTCGCTGACGTCGTTTCCGACCCTGAGATAGGTTTCCCCGTCAGGAAATTGACGATGCTCGATCGTGCCGACCTCTGCATCGAGCGCGGCGGATAGCGGCTGTGCCAGGGCCTCGCTGCCAGGCAGCGCGAACAGGACGGGACGGTTCATAGCGCTTCAATCCCGAAGATCGGCCCGTCGCTCACGGCATAGGCCGCCGCATAGTCGAGCTCGCCCGGGCTCTCGGCATGAATGCTACACAAGGGAGCCCCGGCATCCACCATCTGGTTCAGCCGACACTGCAGTGCGACGCCAGCGGCCTTGGCCACCGGCGCGCCGGCGAGCTTCGCGACCGTCGCGAGCTTGCGATTGTCGATACTCACCAGGCGGCCGCTATAGGGAGCGATCATATCCTGCTGAAACCGGGCGACCGGTGGAGCCCGCATGCCGCCCTGCGCTTCGCAGATACGTTGGAACTTGGCCCAGGCCCCGCCGCTTTCGAGACACGCCCGCGCACGCGCATAGCCTTCGCCGGCCGGGGCCGCGTCAGCGAGCTCAAGCAGTCCTCCCGCCAGCTCGCAGGCCCGGTGGGCGAGATCCTCGGCGCCCGGCTGCCCCTGGAGGACGGCAAGGATATCCTGCGCCTCGAGCGCCGGGCCGATGCCCCGTCCGATCGGCTCCGCGCCGGGGCCGCGCATCGCGCGCGTGCGAAGCCCGAAGGCTTGGGCGACCGAGCTCAGCGCGCGCTCCAGCGTATCGGCGGCATCGGTTCCGCGTACCTTGGCGGTCGGCCCGACCGGGATATCGATGACCAGATGGGTCGCACCGGCCGCGATTTTCTTGGACAGCACCGAGGCGACCATCTGCCCTACGGCATCGATATCGAGCACTCGTTCAACGCCGATGATCACATCGTCGGCCGGGCTGAGATTGACGGCGCCGCCCCAGGCGATGCAGCCGCCTTCGCGCTCGACCACCTTGCGGATGGCGGAAACGTCGAGGTCGACAGGTGCAAGCACCTCCATCGTGTCCGCCGTGCCGGCCGGCGAGGTGATCGCCCGCGACGATGTCTTGGGCATGATCAGGCCCTCCGCGGCCATGATCGAGACGATGATCGGCGTGGTGCGATTGCCCGGCAATCCACCGACGCTATGCTTGTCGACGATGACCGCTCCGGACCACTGCAATCGCTCGCCGACATCGACCATCGCCCTGGTCAGGCTGATCGTTTCGTCCGTATCGAGCGGGACCGCTGAGCATGCCGTGATGAACGCCGAGAGATGGACATCGCTATAGCGTCGCTCGGCGATGTCGGTCATGATCGCTGAAAAAGCCCCTTCACTGAGACGATTGCCATAGATGCGCCGACGCACTTCGGCGAGCGAGGCGAGAGGCTGGGCGTGCGCGATCTCGACCGGATCGCCCTCGCTGACGCCGAGCCGCCGCCATGCGGATTCGGACAGGCCGATCTCGCCGGGCGCTGGAGCCTCCGCGGAACTGTGCAGCAGCGAGACGACGATTTCCCGCCCGCCGGCGTGCAGCGCGACCTGCGCGCGCGACGCGAGACCTTCCGAGCGGCAGACGGGACAGTCTTGGCGCATGACCGCGATCAGATCACCTCCGGCAGCCGACAGGCCGAGGCGGTGTGCCCGCAGCGTCGTCGCGACAGGCTCTACTTCGGCGTCCTCGATGATCCCGGGCTTCACGCGAGCATGCCCCAGCTACCCAGCGCCGGTACGCTGCATGCCCAGCCCAGATCCTCCGAGACACGCTTCGCCAGGACCTGGGCGCCGGTCGGCTCGCCATGCGTGACATAGACATGGCGCGGGGGCTCTTGCAGCGACCCGAGCCAGCGCATGAGCTCGTCGCTGTCGGCATGCGCCGAAAGCATCGTCAGGTTGGCGACATCGGCTTCGACCGGGATATACTCGCCGTGGATCTTGATCGTCCGGGCGCCCCCGATCATGGCGGCGCCGCGGGTGCCCGCCGCCTGGAAGCCTGAGAAGAGGATGAGGTTCTTCCCATCCGGCGCGAAGCGCTTGAGATGGTGGAGCACGCGGCCGCCCGTTGCCATTCCACTGGCCGAGATGATGACCTTGGGAGCGGGGTTGGCGGTGAGTTCCTTGGATTCCTCCACTTCGCGCACATAGTGCGCGACGCTGCACGCCGCTTCGCACTCGGCGCGGGCCAGGCGATGCTCGTCCATGAAATCGCACATCAGCCCGCTCGCGTTGATCGCCATCGGGCTGTCGAGGAAGATCGGGATGTCGCGGAGGCGTCCCTGCGCGCGCAGACGCGAGAAATGATAGAGAAGCGACTGAACCCGTCCCACGGCGAAGGCCGGAATCACCACCGTCCCGCCTCTCTCGACGCATCGTTCGACATGATCTCCAAGCGTCTTTGTCGGATCGACCTGCTCGTGGCGCCGATCGCCATAGGTCGATTCCACTAGGACATAGTCGGCGCGCGCGGGCGGCTCGGGATCCTTCATCACCGCATCGCCGTAACGGCCGATGTCGCCTGAGAAGAGGATTGTCCGCCCCTTCCAGTCGATCTCGATCGACGCCGCGCCGAGGATGTGGCCGGCGCGATGGTAGCGCACCCTGATGCCGTCCGTGACTGCATGCCACGCTCCGAACTCGATCGGGCGGAAGAGCTGCAATGCCAGACGCGCGTCGGCCTGGGTGTAGAGGGGCAGCGCCGGCTGGTGCCTGGAGAAGCCGTGCTGGTTGGCGAACTCCGCATCCTTTTCCTGCAGATGGCCGCTGTCGGGAAGAAGGAGCTCGCACAGGGCCGCGGTCGCCCGCGTGGCAAGGACGGTCCCGTCCCAGCCCAGGCGCGCCATGCGCGGTAGTGCGCCCGAGTGATCGAGATGGGCGTGGGTCAGCAGCACCTGGCCGACATCCGCGACTTCGGGTGGGATCGATGCCCAATTAAGGCGGCGCAGATCCCTGGGTCCCTGAAACAGGCCGGAATCGACCACGATCTGAGTTTCACCATCGTCCACCAGATAACGCGACCCTGTGACCGTTCCCGATGCGCCGAGAAAGGCAACGCCGAGACCATCGGCCGGGCGCTTGGCCAGATCGATCCTTGCTTCACGCTCGAAGATGGTCACGCGGGAATGGTGCCGTTTCTTTCTCTTTTGCATGGACGCGGGCCTGCCTCTCACGATTATGTTCGTGAGCGCAGCATTGGTTCGCGGACGCCGCACGCCTATACGCAAAATCCGCAGCACGACTGCTGCTCCCCGACAGCTGCGTCGCCCGAACGCCGATGGCCGATCCCATCGATCGCCTTACCCATGCCTGCGCGATGCCCGGGGGACTTCGGTCTCTACTTATACCTTGCTCCTTGGACTCGAGCCTATGCTGCCCGGACGTTGACCAGAAGAGGACGGCATATGGGCGAACATGACCATCGCATGCGCAAGCGCGGCAAGATCGTTCTGATCGGCTTCCTGCTCGTCGCTAGCTTCTTCCTCCTCACCGAGTATACCGCGCACTTCCTGGGTGTGCTGCCCTATCTCATCCTGCTCGCCTGCCCGCTCATGCACCTGTTCATGCACCGCGGCCATGGTGGGCATCAGCATGGCCATGAGCCCGGTCAGGCACCCGCCGGCTTACCGGCCAATCCCAACGGCCGCATCGAAGGAGAGTCGCGATGACGCACGCCGACTATGGCTATGGTCTGTGGGGGCTCGCGCTGGTTAACGCCGCCGTTTTCATCCTCTTTGCGTTCAGCTTCTTCAAGCCGGCAACTAAACGAGACTGGCGCAGTTTGGGGGCGTTCAGCGCTTTCATCATAGCGCTCTTCGCGGAAATGTATGGCTTCCCGCTCACGATCTTCGTGCTTTCGGGGTGGCTCCAGTCGTATTTCCCCGCTGTCGACTGGTGGAGCCACGATGCTGGACATCTCCTGGAGATGATGTTCGGCTGGCGAGTTAATCCCCATTACGGTCCATTCCACATCGCCAGCTTTGTGCTGATCGGCGTGGGTTACTGGCTGATCTCGGTTGCATGGACGGCCCTTCACTTGAGTCAGCGCAAACACCAATTGGCCCTTACTGGGATTTATGCCCGGATCCGGCACCCGCAATATGTCGGCTTCATTCTCGTCATGCTCGGCTTTTTGCTACAATGGCCGACCCTTTTGACCCTTGCTATGTTTCCGGTGCTCGTCGTGATGTATATTCGGCTGGCTCGGCATGAGGAAAAGGAGGCGCTAGCCAGCTTCGGCGAGGTTTACCGCGATTATATGGCTCGCGTGCCCGGCTTCATTCCGAATCTGACAATCCATTCGCGTCGAAGAAGGCCATGGCGATCCTTTGACGGGAATGGCTGATGTAATTGCCGGCAAGGTCAATGCTGACGTTCTGACTGGCCTTATTATTCGGACATCGTTACCCGACCTCACAGCACACTACTGCAGCAACCCCGGTTCGACTGCGCAATCATCTTGGGAGGGCAAGTTCGCCTTGCACGGGCAGATTCGGTGTGGAGCTGATGCCCGGCACTAGACGCAGAGCATCGCCGATCAAGGTATAGACGGCGTGGCGCTGGCCGCCACGGTTCCGATGGTCGACGCGATAGCCCTGATAATGTCGGCGGAGCAGGCCTGCATTCACCAGTTCGGAAACGGCGCGACTGAGATTACTCTTGCCGGCTGTGCGAATGCGTGCCCGCATTTCCTCCGCGATCACGCCGCGCCTTTTCTCCAGATCGCCGGGGAGCAGTCCGTTTCTAGCGAGGTCGCTCTCGACCCGCTCGGCCAGCGTAATGCTGCGCGGACCACGCTGGGCCATCGGGGTCAATGCGTCGCATAGCCAATCGCGCAGGGAAACGAGCCCATCGTTCCGCCTGACCCAGGGACCGGCGCTTCCATCTGGCCCCGCCACCTGGGCGATCAGGTTGAGCAGCATGAAGGCATAACGGGGCCGGCTCGATACGGTCGCCAGCGTCTCGAGCACGGCCGCGACATCACAGCCAATGGAGGGTTCAAGAGGCTTGCCTGCATGAAACATAACATGATGGAATCAAGCACAAAGCAGGATCAATGTGAATCCCAAATCGGCGGCCGCAGACGGGTTGTCAGCTATGACACTTTGCCGGCGGATAAAGTGTCATAGGCGATCCATTCTAATCGTAGATTGTTGCGAATCGTTCTCAACTCATTTTGATAATCATGGCGCTCGCCGCTTAGGTCTGGACGAGCCGTCTCCTCGCGGACGAGCTTCCGTCGCCTATGGCGAACAGGATAAAAGACTGCGGCCGCCTTGATGATCTCACGCGCTTTGCGGAGGACTGTCAGCGTGCTGAAACCCTTGGCGATTTACATGGCACGATCGATGCCGCCGTGCGCGATCTTGGCTTCCGCTGGTTCACGCTGCTTCACAATATCGACCTTCGGCGCGGAGGCGAGCAAAGCCTGTTCCTCACAACCTATCCATCGGCCTGGCTCGAGGAAGTTCTCGAAGAACGCCATTATCTCGAAGATCCGATCCATGCGGCCTGCGCTCGCACCCCGTCAGGGCTCGCCTGGGACCGGATCGGCGACGTACTGGAGCTCACGCCGCGCCAGCGAAGCATCCTCGACCGCGCCAGGGACCATGACCTTGCGTCCGGCTACAGTTTGCCAATCCGGACCCCGGGGGAACCCGAGGCGATCTTTACCGCCGCCCGATCGCGCGACGAGCCGCTCAGCGCAGAGGAGGTTCTGACCGCCCGTCTGCTCGGCTCGGTCGCTTATGATCGGGCGCGCGAGCTGCTTGGCGAAAGGGCAGGGCCATTGGCCTGCGTCCCTCTCAGCCCTCGCCAGGTCGAATGCATCGCGCTCGTCGCGCAAGGCAAAAGCGACTGGGAGATCGGCCAGATCCTCGGCCTCAGCCGCGACACCGTGCACGAATATGTTGAATCGGCCCGCAGGCGTTATGGCGTGCGACGACGCACGCAGCTGGTGCTGCGCGCGGTTCGCGATGGTCATCTCAACATGGAAGCGCTGCTCTGATCTCGCCGGCCATATGATGATCGGGCTTGGGCAAGTTCAGGATTTCTGCGCTGTCGCTGGCGCGATCAAGGACGCTACGGCCTTGTCTGACCTGATGGCCGAAATCACGAAGGCCATGGGCTTTCGGCACTATGCCCTGGTCCATCATGTCGACCTGAAGCCTGCGGTTCGCTCGGTCCACATCGTCGACTATCCGCAAGACTGGGTGGAGCGCTTCCAGGCGAGACGCCTCTATGCGAGCGACCCGATCCACCGCGCCAGCCATCGCACCAATGTGGGCTTTGCCTGGTCGGCGGTTCAGTCGATCATCTCTCTGACGGCCGCCGATCGCTCGATCCTGGCAGAAGCCTACGAGGCCTCACCTCAAGATTTGTTCGCCAGACAACGCTAAGCTGGAAATACTGAGAACATCCTAGGCGACGAGCCGAAGTCTGCCGTTCGGACATTGGCAATCCCAACATTACTGGCGACCCCGCCGCCGGCCTGTCGAAGCGCCTCGTCGGCCGTGGTGGCGCGATGATAGGTAAAGGGGGTCATTGGGCGACCTCCGCAAAAGTCTCCAGGATTGCGTCAACAATGCCATTATGCGCGCCGCAGCGGCACAGATTGCCGCTCATCCGCTCGCGTACCTCGTCGCGCGTCATTGCGATGCTGCTGCCGAGCGCTTGCGTTACATGGCTGGGGACGCCGCGTTTCAATTCGGCGGCCATTCCGACTGCCGAACATATCTGTCCCGGTGTACAATAGCCGCATTGGAAGCCGTCATGCTCGACAAAGGCTTGCTGCAGGGAGTGCAGATTGTCGGCGCTGCCCAAGCCTTCGATTGTTGTAATCTCCTGCCCCTCATATTGAGCGGCGAGCGCGAGACAGGACAGGATCCGCTCCCCGTCCGCCAGCACGGTGCAGGCGCCACATGCGCCTTGATTGCAGCCTTTCTTCGATCCGGTGAGGCCCTGTTGCTCCCGCAGGAAGTCGAGGAGAGAAATGCGGGGATCCTCAGGACCCTCGACCACGGCGCCATTTATAAGGATGCTCATCCATCACTCCCCAAAGTCGGGTGCGTAAACATGGTAGAAATGCGCGGGTGGAGGTTTCGGGCCCATCATCTCCTTTTTCAAATGACGTTGTTGATCGGACTCGGGGCGGTGACGCTGGAAGCTACGGCTTGCGCGAGTGATGATCGATCCGGTCGCGCTGCCTTTCCGAAAGCAGAAACATGCGGCCGGACGCCCGGAATTCAAGGAGATGGCGCGCATAAGCTGAGACCCAGAATATTCCCGGTTTCGTCTGTCTGATCTGCCTATTTGGGGGGGCGTTGCCTTCAGACCCGATGATGCATCGAATCGCTGGATCGTGCGCGGCCAAGCGCTAATGGTGCGCTCATGCGTAGACTGATCCTGACCGCCGCTCTCTTCTCGATGACTTCGCCCGCTCTCGCCTGGGGACCGATCGGCCACCGGGTGACCGGCGCCATTGCCGATCGGAACCTAAGCGGCCTGGCCCGAGCCAATGTCCAGCTTCTCCTGGGCGAGGAGAAGCTGGCACAGGCGGCAACCTGGCCCGACGACATGAAATCCGACCCCGCCGATTTCTGGCAGAAACAGGCCAACCCCTGGCATTATGTGACCGTCCGCGAGGGCGATGCCTATACGAACGTCGACGCGCCCGCCGAAGGTGACGCAATGACGGCCCTGACACGCTTTACGGCGACCCTTCGCAATCCCGCGGCGTCGATCGACGACAAGCGCCTTGCCCTGCGCTTCGTCGTCCATATCATCGGCGATCTTCACCAGCCGCTTCATGCCGGTGGCGGCAATGACCGGGGCGGCAACGACATGAAGGTGAGCTGGTTCGGCCGCTCGACCAATCTCCATTCGGTCTGGGACAGCGCTATGATCGAGCAGCGATCCTTATCCTATTCCGAACTTGCCGACTGGCTGGCGCGCGCGATCACGCCCGAGCAGGTCATAGCCTGGAATAATCGCGATCCGGGCACCTGGATCCGCGAAAGCATCGCGCTGCGCAAGACCATCTATCCCACCGACACGAATCTGTCCTGGGACTATGCCTATCAGCACCGTCTCGAGCTTGATGATCGGCTGAAGCGCGGCGGCATCCGTATCGCCGTCTATCTCAACTGGGTGTTCGAAAATTCTCAGGACCAGAACGGGGTCGAGGCCCGATCCCCGCGCAAGCCTGCAAGGCGCAAATGACATGCCACGCGGCACGCGGCACGAACTTGTCGGCATGCTGCTTGGCGATGGTCCTTACCCCGTGCTGCGTGTCGCCGATGGCGGGGAATGGCGGCTCGATTGCACCAGATCCTGCCGCCATCTTCTTGGTCGACGAGTCCGGGTCGTAGGGACAAGGTCTGATTTCGACATGCTCGATGTCGAGCGGATCGAACCCACCTGAGCATTATCGGGGAGGCGCCGCCTCTCAGCGAAAATCTCGTGTCTTGACCTTGATGCCCTCTGTCGGCTGGCCCGGAATGATGCCCGAGCCCAGGCGCAGGTCGGGATCGTAAAGATCGCGGGGGCCGCGCCCGAGCGGCCTGTTCGCCGCATCGCGCGGATCGGGGGCCATGGCGCTTCTGACGATATCGGCGCGGCTGACCTGATAGATGCTGGCGACATCCGCCCGCTGCCCTACGCTGGCAAGGAGGGGCGAGAGGTCGTCGAGCCGCTGGGCGATGAGATGGATCACATCGCCCTCCTTCTGGACCTGACCGCGCACACCCATCATCGAGGCGCCCAGCACCACGCGCCGATGCTTCTCGAAGAGATTGGGCCAGACGACGAGATTGGCGACATCGGTCTCATCCTCAAGCGTGATGAACATGGTGCCCTTGGCGGAGCCGGGCTTCTGCCGCAGGAGAACGAGGCCGGCGAGATTGACCCATCGCCCGTCGCGAATATCCTTGAGCGCGGCGCAGGTCACCATCTTCCGGCGCGCCAGTTCGTCGCGCAGGAAGGCGAGCGGATGGGCGCGCAGCGAGAGCCCGATCGCGCGATAATCCTCCACCACTTCCTCGCCTTCGCCCATTTGCGGTAGCGCCACCTCCGGCTCGATGGCTTCAGGCTGCAGCTTGCCGGCCCGCGCGTCCGCAGCGGCAAAGAGCGGCAAGGCTTCTTCGCCAAGACCCTTCACTTCCCAGAGGCCGGCGCGGCGCGAGAGCGCCAGCGATCCAAAGCCACCGGCATGGCCGATCCGGTCGAGCGCGCGGCCGCTGACGCCGGCGCGGCGCTGGATTTCCTCGACACTGGCATAGGGTTCATTGCCCCGTGCCAAGACAATCGCGGCGCCATCTGCATTTTTGAGCTCGCGCACATAGCGCAGTCCGATCCGCACCGCATGATAGCGGCCCCAGGTTCGCTCGAGCGTGCATTCCCAGCGGCTGTGATTGACGTCGATCGGGCGGACCTCGACCCCATGCTGGCGCGCATCCCGCACGATCTGGGCGGGCGCATAAAAGCCCATGGGCTGGGCGTTTAGGAGCGCAGACGCTCGAGCTCCTGCTGCGGGGTAAGGCCGCTTTCCCCGATCTCGTCGGGATAGGTATAGGTCAGCTGACCAAGGTCGAAGCGGCAGGCCCGCGCAATCTCGACGCTGCGGCGGAGCGGCGTCACGTCGCCCAGATAGCGGGTGAAGACGGCGACGGCCCGCAAGATAGCTGTGCTGTTCTACAATAGTCTACGGTATGGCATGGCCTATCACGATCCAGGCGCATCGCAGTACGAAGAGCGGTATCGCAGCCGGGTCATCGGCAATTTGCAACAGCGCGCCAAGGCCTTCGGCTTCTCGCTCCAGGAACTGCCGTCGGAGCCCGAGACAGCTGTTTCTTAGGAAAGCCACCGCGTATTTGACCTGCGGTCACTTCGTTCCGCCAGGGATGCAAAGTGAGATACGCATTTGTCGCCGAGCATCGTGACCAGTTCGGGGTTCGATCGATGTGTCGGTGTCTGCGCATCCAGCCCAGCGGTTTCTATGCTTGGCAGAAGAGCCCACTGAGCACGCGGGCCCAGGAAGATGCTCGGCAGACAGAGTTGATCCGGCAAGCCTGGAACGACAGCGGCAAAGTCTATGGCTACCGCAAGCTGCACGACGACCTGCTGGATCAGGGCGAGACCTGCTGAGCTGGTCCGGAATTGCCAACGTTGCGCTAGAACGGCGCGATTTGCTCGCGAGCTGCCGAAAAATGAAAGGTCTGCGCCTGAGCAGTTGTACTCTGGCTCTATGCGTCTTGAATGGGGCGCCTAGTGCCGAACCTCTCAATCCGCGAAGCCTCATTCGAGAGATGGTTCTTTTCCACTGTCAGACGTTATCGGCCTTTAATTATTCCGAACAATGTGATGTCGGATTCTTCTTGCCGAGCAGGCCGAATGGATCATTCCAAGCGGCAAAACCATTTGGAGAGGCTGGTACGAACATGCGCGAGGCTCCGGTCCCACATAGCGAAACGCAGTTAGCGACAGGCCGGAAACCATCTGTAATCAATCTTCATTTTAGTGCCGCATTTTATTACTGCAGGCTCAAAATAAGCATTGATTGTAGGTGCGAACCGTGAAGCGCGCGATAATTGCTGTCATTGCTCTCCTCGCCGCCTGCGATATGTTGCCTCGCGATCCGGCCGGCACATCGAAGGTTAGCGTCCGCGCTCGTGGTGTAATTTCCGGTGTAGATTGAGGTGATCGCATGGGGTTGGGCATGCCCAACCCCATGCGATTTCGAACTCGGTGGCCACCGGGCTCATCGGTAAGGTGGAGTTACCACACGTCACACG
>NZ_JBSXOQ010000056.1:0-62302 GCF_056859495.1 Sphingobium sp. L-44
AGATCGAAAACATGTTCTGCAAGCTCAAGGACTGGCGGCGCATCCACACCCGATACGACCGTTGCGCCCACACCTTCATGTCCGCCATCTGTATCGCCGCCGCCGTCATCTTCTGGCTCAATCAATGAGTCCTGAGCCTAGTTATCGCAAATGCAGACTGGCAGCAATTCAGACGCCAATAGCGAGGGTGGGCTTGCGGTCGTGGGGCGATGGGCTGCATTGCCCTTTGTGATTGTTGGCGGCATAGCTGCGATTATCACCGGCCAATTCAGTTCACTTTCTGTCGCCGAAGGCGTTGGCCTGACTGTTGTGATGACGCTCTACAGTGCTACGCTTTGGTGGCCATTGCGTCGATTTCCTATTGCTTGGATCGTTACAATATCAGTGTTGATCGTCCACCTGATCTTCGTTTTCACGATCCCTTGGCCACACCAAGAGCGGGCAAGCAAGGTCATCATTCCCATTTTCGTGATCGATATTTTTGCCCTCATCATCGTGTCTGATTGGCTAGAAAAGCGCACCCGAGCGAGCCGCATAACTGACTTTTGACTGGCAGCAACGGCTTGCATTACGACGACAGCCGTCATTCCGCTCCCCACCCATCCTATACCACCGGCGTCAGCAGCGCCTTGCCGGCAAACCAGGCGTCCAGATTGGCGACCACCAGGTCCGCCATCGCCTTGCGGGTATGGACGGTGGCGCTGCCCTGATGCGGTTGCAGCACGACATGGTCCATCGCGATCAGCGCTTCGGGCACATGCGGTTCGTGCGCGAACACATCCAGCCCCGCGCCGGCGATGCGCCGGTCGGCCAGCCGCTCGACCATCGCAACCTCGTCGATCACGCCGCCCCGGCTGATATTGACGATGACGCCGTCCGGCCCGAGCGCGTCGAGCATCGCGCCGTCGACCAGCTTGGCCGCTTCCGGCCCGCCCGACGTGGCAACGATGATGACGTCGCTCTGGCGCGCAAAGTCGATCGCGTCGGCGACATAGCGATAGGCCGTATCAGCCGCCGGCTTGCGGTTATGATAGAGAATCTCGCCCGCCACCGGCTCCATCCGCTTTGCGATCGCCCGGCCGATCCGGCCCAGCCCCAATATGCCGATGGTCGCGCCGGTCACCCGGCCGGACAGCGCCGGCTTCTCGCCCCGCGCCCAGCCGCCCGACCGCACCAGCCGGTCATTCGCCGCGATGTTGCGCACCGTCGCATAGAGAAGGCCGACGGCCAGGTCCGCGACATCGTCGGTCAGCACATCGGGCGTGTTGGTGACGCGGATGCCCTTGGCGCAGGCATGGTCGATATCGACCTTGTCATAGCCGACCGAGAATAGCCCGATCATCTCCAGCTTCGGCAGCGCGTCCATGATGGCGGCGGGCGCCCCGACCGATCCGAAGCTGACCAGCGCGCGCGCCTCCAGCACCTCGGCCGGCAGCGCGGACAGATCCGCGTCCGCCGCCACATTATGGACGGTGAAGCGCTGCTCCAGCTGGTCGGTCAGATAGGGGTAGAGCGGGCCATAGGCGACGATGGTCGGGCGGGTCTGATCGGTCATGCCCTCCATCTAGGCATGGCGCAGGCCGATCGCCACCCCGCCCGCCAATTGACAGCCTCTTTCCCTCGTCTTAGCCCGATGTCATGGCCAGCGTTTCCCCTGACACACGTTTCGGCCTGCGCCGCCAGGCCCGCCTTCCTGGTCCGCTGCCGCTGTCGAGCGGCGCCAGCCTGTCCCCGGTCGACATCGCCTATGAGACCTATGGGCAGATGAACACGGACAAATCCAACGTCATCCTGATCTGCCACGCGCTGACCGGCGACCAATATGTCGCATCGGACCATCCCGTCACCGGCAAGCCCGGCTGGTGGTGGCGCATGGTGGGCGAGGGCAGGCCGGTCGATCCGGCACGCCATTTCATCATCTGCTCCAACGTCATCGGCAGCTGCATGGGATCGTCCGGCCCCGCCAGCATCGACCCCGCGCTGGGCGATCCTTACGCCATGCGCTTCCCGGTGCTGACCATCGCCGACATGGTGCGGGCGCAGGCGATGCTGCTCGACCATCTGGGCGTCGATCGGCTGGCGGCGGTGATCGGCGGGTCGATGGGCGGCATGCAGGCGCTGACCTGGCCCACCCTCTTCCCCGACCGGGTCGAACGCTGCGTCGTCATCGCCTCGACCGCGCGGCACAGCGCGCAGAATATCGCCTTTCACGAAGTCGGGCGCCAGGCGATCATGGCCGATCCGCTCTGGCGCGGCGGCGACTATTATGCCGATGGCAAGGTGCCGAGCGCAGGCCTCGCCGTCGCCCGCATGGCGGCACATATCACCTATCTTTCCGAAGCGGGCCTGACCGAGAAATTCGGGCGGCGGCTGCAGGGCCGTGACGCCAAGACCTTCGGCTTCGATGCGGACTTCCAGGTGGAGAGTTATCTGCGCCATCAGGGCTTGAGTTTCGTCGAGCGGTTCGACGCCAACTCCTATCTCTACATCACCCGCGCCATGGACTATTATGACATAGCCGAGGATCATGGCGGATCGCTGGCGCGCGCCTTCACCGCGACGCGGGCGCGCTTCTGCCTGGTCAGCTTCGACACCGACTGGCTCTATCCCACCGCCGAATCCCGCGCGATCGTCCATGCGCTCAACGCCTCGGGCGCGCAGGCGAGCTTCGTCGAACTGTCCAGTCCCTTCGGCCATGACGCCTTCCTGCTCGAAAGCCCGGAATTGAACCGCGTGGTCGACGGCTTCCTGCGCGGTGGCCGGGCATGAGCGATCTCCTCCGCCCCGATCTCGCGCTGATCGCCCGCACCGTTCGGCCGGGCACGCGGGTGCTGGATGTCGGCTGCGGCGACGGCGCGCTGATGGCGGCGCTGCGCGACACCAGCCAGGTCGATGCGCGCGGGCTGGAGATTAACGGCTCCAATGTCGCCGCCGCGGTCGGCCGTGGCCTGTCTGTGGTGCAGGGCGACGCCGACACCGACCTTGCCTATTATCCCGACGCCAGTTTCGACTATGCGATCCTCAGCCAGACGCTGCAAACGACCAGGCGCCCCGACCTGGTGGTGGAGGAATTGCTGCGCATCGGTCGCCAGGCCTTCGTCTCCTTCCCCAATTTCGCCCATTGGCGCGGCCGCCTGTCGCTGCTGTGGGGCGGTCGCATGCCGGTGACGCGGCTATTGCCCGACACCTGGTATGACACGCTCAACATCCATCATGTGACGGTGGATGATTTCCGCGCGCTGGTGAAGGATCGCGGCTGGACCATCGATGGCCAGTGGTTCCTCAAAGGCGACCGGGAAACCACCCATGCGAACGCCAATCTGTTCGCCGAACATGCGGTGTTCCTGCTGCGCAGATAGCAGATAGCAGATCGTCAGGCCGGCACCGCTTCCACGAATGGCGCGATCACCGCCCGTGCCCGCGCGACATAGTCCGCCTTCTCGCCCACCGGCGCGACATAATGGAGCGCCGCTTCTGCATCCGCCATAGATCCGCCCCGCGCGATCATCCAGGCGGCGAGATAGGGCGCCGACAGGCATCCGCCGGCCGTCGCGACATTGCCATGGGCGATGAAGGGCGCATCGATCACCCGCACCCCCGCCTCCACCACCCAGGGCTTGGTGGTCAGGTCGGTGCAGGCCGGCAGGTCGCCGACCAGGCCCAGCTTCGCCAGCAGCAGCGTCCCCGAACATTGCGCCCCGATCAGCTGGCGCGCCGGGTCGAGCGCGATCCGCCCCAGCATCGCGGCATCGGCCGCAATTTCGCGCGTGCGGATGCCGCTGCCGATCAGCACCGCGTCCGCTTGCGCCGCAAAGTCCAGCGGCCGCTGCCGCTGCACCGTCACCCCGTTCATCGACGTCACCGTCTCGTCGGGCGCGGTGATATAGGCGGCCCAGCCCTGCGGTTTCATCCGGTTGAGGATGGCGGCGGCGATGAAACTGTCCAGTTCGTTGAACCCCTCGAACGTCAGTATCGCAATCTGCATGGCCATCCTCCTGCGCCGTCACTCGCCTGCCATAACCCCTTGCCCGCCCGCGCCCATGGCCAGTTTGCAGGCCATGGCCCGGCCAGATATCGCCACCGCGCCCGCCCCGCCCCTTTACGCCGCCGTCCCCGCCGGGCCATGCTTCGCGCACAAGAGGAGAGGCGATGGACCGGGATTTTGGCCGCTGGGATTATATCATCCTGGGCGCGGGCAGCGCGGGATGCGTGCTGGCCAACCGGCTGAGTGCCGATCCGCGCAACCGCGTGCTGCTGCTGGAGGCGGGCGGCAAGGATGACTGGCTGTGGATAAAGATCCCGGTCGGCTATCTTTATTGCATGGGCAATCCGCGCACCGACTGGTGCCTGAAGACCGAGGCGGCGGCCGGCCTTGGCGCCCGCGCCATCGCCTATCCGCGCGGCCGGGTGATCGGCGGCAGCAGCTCGATCAACGGCATGATCTACATGCGCGGCCAGGCCGCCGATTATGATGGCTGGCGGCAGGCCGGCAATGTCGGCTGGGGCTGGGACGATGTCCTGCCCTATTTCGTGCGGGCGGAGGATCATCAGGATGGGGCGAGCGCCACCCATGGCGCAGGCGGCGAGATACGGGTCGAGCGGCAAAGGCTGCGCTGGGATCTGCTCGACCGTTTCCGCCTGGCCGCCAGCCAATATGGCGTGCCCGAAACCGCCGACTTCAACGGCGGCGACAATCTGGGGTCGGGCTATTTTCAGGTGACGCAGCGGCGCGGCCGGCGCTGGAGCGCGGCCGACGCCTTCCTGCGCCCGGCGATGAACCGCCCCAATCTGCGCATCGTCACCGGCGCCACGATCGACCGGGTGACGATCGCGCAGGGCCGCGCCACCGGCGTGCGCTTCCTGCTGGACGGCGACGCCTGCACCGCCCAGGCCGATGGCGAAGTCATCCTGTCGGCCGGGTCGATCGGCAGCCCCGCCATCCTCCAGCGATCGGGCATCGGCGACGGCGCCCGGCTGGCCGCACTCGGCATCGACGTGCTGGCCGACCGGCCGGGCGTCGGCGAAAATCTGCAGGATCATCTCCAGATACGCTGCGCCTATCGGGTGACCGGAATCGCCACCCTCAACGGCCGGGCCGGATCATGGCTGGGCAAGGCGTGGATGGGCCTGCACTATCTCGCCAGCCGCTCCGGGCCGCTGTCGATGGCGCCCAGCCAGCTTGGCATGTTCGTCAAATCCGATCCGCGCCATGCTACCGCCAATCTCGAATATCATGTCCAGCCCTTGAGCCTGGCCGCGTTCGGTGGCGCGCTCGACGCCTTTCCCGCTTTCACCGCCAGCGTCTGCAACCTGCGCCCGCACAGCCGCGGCGATGTGTGGATCCATTCCGCCGATCCGCTCGCCCCGCCCGCCATCCGCCCCAATTATCTCTCCGCCGCCGAGGACCGTCAGGTCGCGATCGAGGCGGTGCGCGTCACCCGCGCGATCGTCGGCCAGCCGGCCCTCGCCCCCTATGCGCCGCAGGAGTTCCGGCCCGGCCCGGAGCGACAGGATGACGCCGCCCTGCTCGAAGGAATCGGCGCGATCGCCAGCAGCATCTTCCATCCGGTCGGCACCGCCGCCATGGGCAGCGGCCCGCGCGCGGTGGTCGACCCGCAATTGCGCGTCCATGGCCTTGCCGGGCTGCGCGTCATCGACGCATCGGTGATGCCGACGATCACGTCCGGCAACACCAATGCGCCGACCATGATGATCGCGGAAAAGGGGGCGGAGATGATCCTCGCCGCCGCCCGATCTTGAGTCAGCGCCCGGTTGCCGACGCTCCCGTGCGATAGCCCGGCTGGGCCGGTTCGCCGAACGCCGCCAGGATCGTATCGAACCGGCGGGCCAGGTCGTCGCGATATTCGGGATGGGTGATGATATAGGGCTGGTCCTGCTCGACCGCGCGCACCACCGCCCGGCCCAGCCAGATCGGCTCCATCATGTTGGCGCGAATCTGCGCCAGCCGCGCCGGGTCCATCGCGCCCGGCCCGACCGTGTCGGATTCCGACATGCGGCTGCGGGTCAGGCCGGGAAACAAAGTAGACACGCCGACGCCATGGGGCGCGAGTTCCTGCCGCAGCGAATCCGACAGGCCCAGCACGCCGAACTTGCTTGCCGAATAGGCGGCGAACAGGCCGAAGGGGTTGAGCCCGTTCATCGACGATGTGTTGACGATATGCCCCGCGCCCCGGTCGACCATCGCCCGCGCGAAGCAGGCGATGCCATTATAGACGCCGGTCAGGTTGACCGCGACCAGCCGGTCGAAATCGGCCGGGTCCATGTCGATCAGCGGCACAAAGCCCGACGCGATCCCGGCATTGTTGCAGAGAATATCCACAGGCCCGAAGCGCGCTTCCGCCGCTGCCCTGGCCTGCGCCCAGCTATCGCGCCGGGTGACGTCGATCGGCAGCGCCATCGCGTCCGTCCCCGCCGGCAGCTTCGCCGCCTCCGCCTCGGCAAAACCCGCGTCGATATCGGCCAGGATGATGCGCCCGCCCTGCTCGGCAAAGGCCTGCGCCATCCCCCCGCCGATACCGCCGCCGCCCCCGGTGATGAATATCGTCCTGCCCGCGATCTGCATCCTGCTCTCCTTTTATATTTACGACAGTATTGTCGCAAATTAAGGCGAGCAGGGAAAGGGGCTATTGGCCCCGGCTGTAACTGCGCGTTTCCCCTTCCGCCGCCAGCTTCTTGTCCAGCATCCCGGCGGCGCGTTCGGCATAGCGGCGGCAGGCGGTCGGATCGATGAAGGCATTGGGCATGCGCTTCGCCCGCAGGCGCGCCAGCTTGGCCGGATCGGCCGGATCGGGATGGGCGGTGATCAACAGGTCGCAATCCATTGCCCCCACCTTGGCAAAGGTCGCGCGAAAGGCATCGACCACCGGCCGGTGCGCGGGATCGGAAAACGCATAGCCATCGGCCGCGATCGGATTTAGGCTGGAGCCGAAGACCATGGTCGCGCATTGCCGCCCCTCGCAGCTTTTCCAGCGCCAGCTCATGCTGCCCATCGTATGACCCGACGTCGCGACGGCGGTGATGACCGTGTCGCCCAGCCGGATCTCCTCGCCATCCTTGACCGTGCGCAGCCGGCGGACGGCGGGGAAACGCTCCAGCCAGGCCGCCTGCGGATCGGCCGGATCGATGCCGCCGGTGCGCAGCACGGCCGCCGCCGGCGCGCTCGCCACCACCGTCGCGCCACTGTCGCGGGCCAGCGCGGCCAGCCCGCCGGCATGATCGAAATGCGGCTCCGTGCTCAGGATCAGCTTCACGTCGCGGATCGAAAAGCCCAGCGCCCTGATGTTCGCCTCCACGTCGCGCACCGCCTGCGGCACCGCGCCGTCGATCAGGATCAGCCCGGCACTCGTCTTGATGAGCGCGACATTGAGGCCACCGAACCCGACCAGATAGGTCTGGCCATGCAGCCGGATCGGCGCCTGCGGCGCCAGCCAGCGTTTGGACGAGGCGAGCGCGATCGGCCGCAGCAACGGATCGTCCGCCGCCTTCGTCCAGGCCGGGCCACCCAGAAACATCGCAGCCATGCTGATACCTACGCCCATCCAGTTGCGCATCGCCCTACCCCTATATACTTGGTGATGGGCAGAGATTGCGGGAGATACGGGCTTGCGACAAAGCATCAATTCTCGACACAGCCATTAGTTGATCTTATGCCTGGACCATGGATCGCGCCCAACTGCCGCTCAATGCCCTGCGCGCCTTCGAGGCGGCGGCCCGGCATCTCAGCTTCACCCGCGCCGGCCTCGAACTCTGCGTCAGCCAGGGTGCGGTCAGCCAGCAGGTCGCGCAGCTTGAGGCGCGGATCGGCGCGCCACTGTTCCGCCGCCTGCCGCGCGGCCTCGCTCTGACCGACGAGGGGCTGGCGCTACTCCCGGTGCTGGCCGATGCGTTCGACCGGGTCGGCGGTACGCTGGAGCGGATCGAGGGCGGGCGGCTGCATGAAGTGCTGACGCTGGGCGTGGTCGGCACCTTTGCCGGCGGCTGGCTATTGCCGCGTCTTGCCGATTTCGCCCGCGCCTGTCCCCATGTCGACCTGCGGCTGATGACCAACAATAACCGGGTCGACCTGGCCGGCGAGGGGCTGGACCTGGCGATCCGCTTTGGCGAGGGCGCCTGGCACGGCACCCATGCCCAGCCGATCCTGCGCGCGCCGCTCGCCCCGCTCTGCACGCCCGCCCTCGCCGCCCGCCTGGCCGATCCCGCCGCGCTCGCGCGCGAGCCGCTGCTGCGCTCCTACCGCGCCGACGAATGGCCGCGCTGGTTCGCCGCCGCCGGTGCGCCCTGCCCGCCGCTGCGCGGGCCGATGTTCGACACCTCACTGCTGATGGTGGAGGCGGCGCGGGCCGGCCTTGGCGTCGCGCTCGCCCCGGTCGCGATGTTCGCCACCGATCTGCAGGCCGGGCGGCTGGTCCAGCCTTTTCATGAGAGCGTCGATGTCGGCGGCTATTGGCTCACCCGCCTGCTGTCCCGCCCCGACAGCCCCGCCATGGCCGCCTTTCGCGCCTGGCTGGCGGAAGCTGTCCTACAGGGCTGATCGCCCCTATAATGGGGGTGGCCCGCGCAAGGATATTATGGGGGTTGGAAATTCTATATCGAAATGTGCGGGAAATATGGGAAGTTAAGCGATCGAAATCCTATTGCGGATAGCTGATCGCCATCACCTCATATTCCTTTTCCCCGGCGGGCAGATGCACCCGGCGCAGGTCACCGATGGCCGCCCCGCGCAGCGCACGGGCGATCGGTGATCCCCAGCCGATCCGGCCGGCGTCCACATCGGTCTCGTCATTGCCGACGATCGTCACGGTGCGATGATGATCATCCTCGTCGGCGATGGTGACGGTCGCGCCGAAATAGACCCGGCCCTTGTCGGGCTGCTGGCGCGGGTCGACGACCTTGGCGTCCTTCATCTTCTTCGACAGGCGCTTCAATTGCCCGTCGATCTCGCGCATCCGCTTGCGGCCATAAAGATAGTCGCCATTTTCGCTGCGGTCGCCATTACCCGCGGCCCAGCTCACCACCTCGACGATGCGCGGCCGCTCGACACCGAGCAGATGGTCATATTCCGCGCGCAGCTTCGCAAAGCCCTCGGGGCTGATATAATTGGGATAGGGACCGCTCATGCCGCCCCTTATCCACAGCCTTGGCCAACGCGCAAACCGGAAAGATCAGCCCGGCGTCTGCTTGCCCAGATAGCGGCTGAGCACCGCATTGCTGCCCTTGAACTTGGCCCGCTCCGGGTTCATCGCCTCATAGACGACGGCATTTTCCAGCACCCGCTGCACATAGTTGCGCGTCTCGAAGATCGGGATCTGCTCGATCCAGCGCAGCATGTCGGCGCCCGGCAGGCGCGGGTCGCCATTGGCCTTGACCCAGCGATTCACATTGCCCGGCCCGGCATTATAGGCGGCCACGGCCAACGGATAGCTGCCGCCATAATAGTCCAGCATGCGCTGGAAATAGCCCGACCCCAGCATGATGTTGTAACTGGGATCATTGAGCGAACCGGCGTCATAGCTCAGGCCCAGCTTGCCCGCCTGCTCCCGCGCCGTGCCCGGCATCAGCTGCATCAGGCCGCGCGCGCCGGCATGGCTGACGATCTGCTTGTCGAACTGGCTTTCCTGCCGCGCGATCGCATGGACCATGGTCCAGTTATATTGCGCCGTCGGCGGCACCGGCACGCGCGGAAAGGCGCTGGCGCCATAGCCGGTTAGGCCGTTGGATACGGCGCGACGTCCGACCATCACGCCCATGTCGGGGCGGCCCAGATTCTGCGCCAGCTCGGCGGCCAGGAAATGATCGCCATCGCTGTCGGCACCATTGGCGATGGCGCGGACAAATTTGCTCTGGTCTTCCCAATAGCCCATCTGGCCCAGCGCCCTGGCGGCACGCACCACCGACCGGTTGTTGAACTCGCTGCGTTCTGCGGCCGAAATCGACACCGCCCGTTCGGGCGGCGGCGGCACCGGCCGGCCCAGCCGCTCCAGCGCCAACTGGCCATAATATTGATCGGGGAATTGCGCCGACTGGTTGAAATAGCTGTTGGCGCTGGCGGCATCGCCCGCCTGCAGCGCCGCGCGCCCGGCCCAATAATAGCCCTTGGCCTGGACCTGGGGAGACTTGCCGCCGGTCGCATAGCGGCGGAACATCGCCACCGCATCGGTCGGCCGGTTGAGATTGTAGAAGGCGGTCGTGCCCGCCAGCCATGCAAGGCTGGTATAATCGTCGCGCTCGCCGATCGGCCGGGTCGATACGTCCGTGCCCGGCGCATAGGCGTCGTCCAGCTGGCTGGCGATGCCATAGGCAAAGCTCCACTGGCTGTCGTTCGCCGACGACCGCGCCTGGGCCAGCAGCGTCTCATACCATTTTTCGGCATTGCCGGGGCGGAAGGTCAGCGGTTGGCGATTGGCCAGATATTGGCGCCCGGCGATCCAGTTGCCGCTGTTGAGCAGCCAGGTCGCCTTGTCGGCGATGAAGCCCGCATCGCTCGCCCCGCCGGCCGGCTCGGCCGTCTGCATCTTGATCGCGGCGTCCGGCGACTTCTGGCGAAAGGCGATGCGCGCATCATAGATCGCCCGCCGCGCCGGGCTGACATAGGCCAGCATCCGCATCGCGCCGATCGTGTCATTGCTCCACAGCAGCACGTCGGCGCGCTGGTCATGGTCGGCCACGGTAAAGCCCGATCCGAACAGCGACAGCAGCCGCGCCTCGTCGGTCGGGCTCAGCGTGCCGGTGATCCAGGCGGTGCGCGCGGCCACCCGCGCCTCGTCCATCCGGCCGGTCTGCATCAGCGCCACGGCATTGCGGGCATGGCCGGTCGCGGTGCGCGCCGGGAAGCGGGCGAAGAAGGCGATCACCTGGCGCGGATCAAAGCTGTCGGGATTGATCCCGGTCTCGGCCAGCCGCCGCATCCGGTCCTCGCCCGGCCAGCCGGGATTGGCCATGATGAAGCTGGCATAGGTGGAAAAGCCCAGCCCATCGCTCTGCTGCAAGGCGCGCCACTGGCTGATCGTGCCGGCGATCGAGGGATCGGACGGCATGCCGACGCGGCTGGCCGCCTGGTTCCAGGCGCTGGGCTGAGTCGAGCCCGGCTGGCCCGGCAAAGGCTGCACCATCGCCTGGGCATAGACGGTGGGGGTTTCGGTCTGGGCGCCGGCACCGGCGGTTGCGAGCAATAAAGCAATGACAGGCATGCGGATCAGGTAACTTTCGACAGTTCCGGGCTTCGGCATGCTGGACATAATCGCTATTGCATCCTTATCAGGCCCTGAATGACGCGCTATAGCGCGCCGCTTGCCCGATCATGCCCCGGTCGCCCGGAGAATTGAAGGAGTTTAATGATGTTTTCCGGGTCGATTCCAGCCCTGGTGACCACTTTCCGCGATGGAGCGGTGGATGAGGCCGCCTTCCGCGCCCTGGTCGACTGGCAGATCGAGGAAGGGTCGAGCGCGCTGGTCCCCTGCGGCACCACCGGCGAAAGCGCGACCATGACGGTCGAGGAGCATAATCGCGTCATCGCCATCTGCGTCGACCAGGCGGCCGGCCGCGTGCCGGTGATCGCCGGTTGCGGATCGAACGACACCCGCATCGCGCTGGAACATATGTATGCGGCGCAGGCCGCCGGTGCCGACGCGGCGCTGGTCGTCGCGCCCTATTACAACAAGCCGAATCAGGACGGCGTCTACCAGCATTTCGCCTATCTGGCGCAGCGCTGCGACCTTCCGATCGTCCTCTACAACGTCCCCACCCGCACCATCACCGACATCGGCGTGCCGGTGATGCACCGGCTGAGCCAGGAATATCAGTCGATCGTCGGGGTGAAGGACGCCACCGGGAATCTGGGGCGGGTCACCGCGCAGCGCCTCGCCTGTGGCCCGGACTTCTGCCAGCTTTCGGGGAATGACGAAACCGCACTCGGCTTCAACGCGATGGGCGGCCGGGGCTGTATTTCGGTCACCGCCAATGTCGCCCCGCGCCTGGTCGCCGATTTCCAGGCAGCCTGCGCCGCGCAGGATTGGGATGGTGCCCTGGCGCTGCAGGATCGTCTCTATCCCCTGCATGATGCCCTGTTCAGCGATTCTTCACCCGGCCCTGTCAAATATGCGCTTACCCGCGTGCGGCCCGACATGCCCGGCGAGCTTCGGCTGCCGATTACCTGGCCGTCGGAATCGAGCCGCGCCGCGGTCGATCGCGCGCTGGAGATCGCCGGTCTGGTTTGACGCGCCGGCGTCCCTATATGATGAATTGAGTTAAGTAGCAGACTATGGCCCGCCCCCGCCCCGCAACCTTCGACAAGAAGAAGATCGTCGCCGAGAACCGGCGCGCCCGTTTCGATTATTTCATCGAGGACGTGTTCGAGGCCGGCATCGCGCTGCAGGGCACCGAGGTGAAGGCCCTGCGCGGCGGCGAGGGCAATATCGCCGAAAGCTATGCCGAGGTGAAGGGCAACCAGGTGTTCCTGGTGAACAGCAACATCCCCGAATATAGCCATGGCAACCGCGAAAATCACGAGCCCAAGCGGGTGCGCAAGCTGCTGCTGCACGAGCGTGAGATCGAGAAGATGCACAGCGCGGTGTCGCGCAAGGGCATGACGCTGGTGCCGCTGATGGTCTATTTCAACAGCCAGGGCCGGGCCAAGGTCGAACTGGCGCTGGCCAAGGGCAAGCAGAATCACGACAAGCGCGACACGATCAAGGAGCGCGACTGGAAGCGCGATCAGCAGCGCATCATGAAGGCGCATAGCTGATCCATGGACAATCGCTTCTCCCGCTGGTGGCACGCCAACGCGCCAACCCGTGAATCGCTGGAGAAGAGCCGCGTCCTTGCCCCCGTCGCCCATCGCGTGCTGGAACCATCGCTGTGGCGCTTCACCCGCCGGTCGGTGCCGCGCGGCGTCGCGCTCGGCCTGTTCGTCGGCATCTTCCTGCTGATCCCCGGCGTCCAGATCGCCGGCGCCGCGATCTTCGCCCTGCCCTTCCGCGCCAATATTCCGGTCGCGGCGGCAATGACCTTCCTGTCCAACCCGGCCACCACGCCGCTGATCCTGATGGCATCGGTATGGCTCGGCAACTGGATGCTCGGCCGCAGCGCCGACGCCTCGGGCTTCATGGCGCTGGTCGATGACCATGCCTCGATCGGCCAATGGTGCGCCTGGCTCTTTTCCGAAGCCGCCCCGGCCATGCTGCTCGGCCTGTTCCTCATCTCGCTCGCCAGCGCAGTGCTCGGCTATGTCGGCGCCGACTGGTTCTGGCGCCGCCGCATGGGGCGCAAGTGGCAGGCGCGCAAATTGAGGATTGGCAAGCGCACCGAAAGCAGCGCATTGGAAGAGATCGCTCGGGTCTGATCCGTGGCGTCATGGTTCCATTGTAAGGGCTTAAGGGGACGGCGCCGATGGTCGCGCGGGTAAACAGGGATGATGAGGCGTGGATGGGGCAGGCCCCGTCGCGCAGCTTCGTGCCCCTGCTCGCGCTCGCCGCAGCCGCCTCCGCCGCGATCGTCCTCTATGCCATTGGCGACTGGGCGCTGGCCGCCGGATTTGCCGCCACGGTCATCACCATCGCCGCGCTGCTCGCCTGGTATCGCCGCCTCTATCCCCCGCCGCTGTCCGCCAGTGATGCCGTGCCCGACTGGACCGTGGCGCGCGCCGCCGCCGACGCCTCCAGCATGGCGATCGCCGTCACCGACCGCGCCGGCCGGCTGGTCTGCGCCAGCGACCTGTTCGGCGAATGGTTCCCCGGCTACCCGTCGCCCCCGGCCGTCAATGCCGATGCCTCGCTGATCGAGAGCCTGACCGCCGCCGCCCGCGCCGCTTGGCGCGATGGCGAGGCCAAGGTGGAGGCGATCGCCCATGCGACCCTGCGCCTCGACGTGGACATCACCCGCACCGGTCGCTCGGAAGATTATCTGCTCTGGCGCTTCACCCCGATGCGCCAGCCCAGCGCGCTCGACGATGTCCACCGCGTCCTGACGGGCGAGGCCGGACGGCAACTGGGCGAAGCCGGCATCATGGCCGTGATGATCGGCGGCGAAGGCCGCATCCGTGCCGCCAACGGTGCCTTCCTGCTGCGCGCCGCCGGACGGATCGACGCCAACATCACCGGCCGCGATTTCGCCGCCCATATGCGGGTCGATGACAAGGGCCGGCTGTTCCTGGCGCGGGAGGAAAGCGGCGGCCTGCCGCTGCGCCTGCTGCAGGTGCCGCTGCGCCGTGCGTCGCAGCCGGGCGGCGTCCAGAATGGGGCGCAGGACGGCCCGATGCTGCTGCTGCTGATCGACGAGCCGGCCGGCGGCGGCGGCACATCGGCCCTTTCCTATATCGAAACCCTGCTCTCGCTGCTGCCCTTCGGCCTCGCCATGGCCGATCGCGACGGCCGGGTGCTGTTCGTCAACAAGGCGTTCGCCCGCGCCGCCGGCATCAAGGATGCCGAAACGCCCAGCTATCCCGGCGACCTTGTCGTGCGCGAGGATCAGGCGGCGGTGGCCGACGCGGTGCGCCGCTTTGCCGTCGGCCCGCAAATGTCGGGCGACATCGCCGTGCGCATGCGCGAACAGCCCGAAGAACCGATCGCGCTCAGCCTTGCCGGCGTGCGCGGCCTGGGCGAGGCCGCTGTGCTGCTCAGCCTCAAGGACAATAGCGAAGAATCAAAGCTCAAGCGCCAGGTCGCACAGGCGACCAAGATGCAGGCGATCGGCCAGCTGGCCGGCGGCGTCGCCCATGACTTCAACAATATCCTGACCGCCATCATCGGCCATTGCGACCTGATGCTGATGCGCCATACGCCGGGCGACAGCGATTATGACGACATCACCCAGATCAAGTCGAACAGCAATCGCGCGGCCGGCCTTACCCGCCAGCTGCTCGCCTTTTCGCGCCAGCAGACGTTGCGCCCGCAGATATTGCAGCTGCCCGACATCGTCGCCGACGTCTCCAACCTGCTGAAGCGGCTGCTCGGCGAGAATGTGAAACTCGACGTCAGCCATGGCCGCAACCTCGGCGCGGTGCGCGCCGACCCCGGCCAGCTGGAACAGGTCATCATCAACCTGGCGGTCAATGCCCGCGACGCCATGCCCGAAGGCGGCACGCTCAATATCCAGACCTATGGCGTACCCGCGAACCGCGTGCGCGAGATGCGGCAGCAAATTCTGCCGATCAGCGACTATACCGCGCTGCGCGTATCCGACACGGGCCTGGGCATCCCGCCGGACATCTTGTCCAAGATCTTCGAACCCTTCTTCACCACCAAGGAACTGGGCAAGGGCACGGGCCTTGGCCTTTCCACCGTCTATGGCATCGTCAAGCAGTCGGGCGGCTATATCTTCGCCGAATCCGAACTGGGCCGGGGCGCCAGCTTCGTCATCTATCTGCCGGTCTATGCCGGCGGCGACATCGAGCAGGCCAAGCCCAAGACGCCGATCAAGCGCAGCGAGACCTGGGGCACCGGCACGGTGCTGCTGGTCGAGGATGAGGATATGGTCCGCGCCGTGGCCGAACGCGCCCTCACCCGTCAGGGCTATAAGGTGCTGACCGCCAGCGACGGCGAACAGGGGCTGGAAGTGCTGGGCGGCAGCGAGAAGATCGACCTGCTGATCTCTGACGTGGTGATGCCCAATATGGACGGCCCGGCGATGGTAGCGCAGGCGCGGCGCAACTTCCCGGACCTCCCCGTACTGTTCATGTCCGGCTATGCCGAGGAGCAGCTGCGCAAGTCGATCGACATCGCCAATGTCGCCTTCCTGCCCAAGCCCTTTTCCGTCAACCAGTTGGCTGAAGCGGCGCGCGACGCGCTGGCGATGCGACCGGCGGCGGAATGAACTTGCCCGCCGGCAAACGATTATGCTGGGCATCGCCTGCCCCTTTGGCTAGCGATGGGAAGCAAGAACAAGGGACAAGGGCGCATGGCTGACGGCAAGTCCATCCTCATCGTCGAGGATGAAGCGATGATCGGCATGATGCTGGAAGATTATCTCGACGCGCTCGGCTATCGCCTTCACGCGACCGCCGCGTCGGTGGACGAGGCGTGCGCCCTGGCGCGCGAGGGCGGGTTCGACGCCGCCCTGCTCGACTGCAATCTCCAGGGTGAAAAAAGCTGGCCGGTCGCCGACATATTGGCGCAGCAGTCGATCCCCTTCCTGTTCGCCACCGGCGGCATGGCGGATGATCTGCCGCAGGGCCATGCCGATCGGCCGACGCTCGCCAAGCCCTTCACCATCGGCGCCGTGGAGCGCGCGCTGGAGAAGATTCTCGCCGACTGAATAGGCAGGATAGGAAATTTCCGTTCCCCTCTTGTTCCACAGGAACAAACAGGATACATCATTGGCAGGCGCCGAGTGACTCGACGCGATCCGCTTGACAGGGGATAGGCCGATGACCGCTATGCTCTCACTCATCGATTCCAAGAAGACAGGCACAATGGACAGACAGAAAGCATTGGAGGCGGCGCTCGCCCAGATTGATCGCGCCTTCGGCAAGGGCAGCGCGATGAAGCTCGGCAGCCGTGAGAAGATCGAGATTGAATCGATCTCGACCGGCTCGCTCGGCCTCGACATCGCGCTCGGCATCGGCGGCCTGCCCAAGGGCCGCATCATCGAGATTTACGGCCCCGAAAGCTCGGGCAAGACCACGCTGACGCTGCATGCGATCGCCGAAGCCCAGAAGGCGGGCGGCACCGCCGCCTTCGTCGACGCGGAACATGCGCTCGACCCCATCTATGCCAAGAAGTTGGGCGTCGACATCGACGAACTGATCGTGTCGCAGCCCGACACCGGCGAACAGGCGCTGGAAATCGTCGACACGCTGGTCCGCTCCAACGCCATCGACATCCTCGTCGTCGACTCGGTCGCCGCGCTGGTGCCACGCGCCGAGATCGAGGGCGAGATGGGCGACAGCCATGTCGGCCTGCAGGCGCGCCTCATGTCCCAGGCCCTGCGCAAGCTGACCGGGTCGATCGCCCGCTCCAAGTGCATGGTGATCTTCATCAACCAGGTGCGCATGAAGATCGGCGTGATGTACGGCAATCCGGAAACCACCACCGGCGGCAATGCGCTCAAATTCTACGCCTCGGTCCGTCTCGACATTCGTCGCACCGGCCAGATCAAGGATCGCGACGATATCGTCGGCAACGCGACCCGCGTGAAGGTGGTGAAGAACAAGGTCGCCCCGCCCTTCAAGCAGGTCGAATTCGACATCATGTATGGCGAGGGCATTTCCAAGATCGGCGAGATGCTCGACATCGGCGTCAAGGCCGGGCTGGTGGAGAAGTCGGGCTCCTGGTTCTCCTATGACTCGGTCCGCATCGGCCAGGGTCGCGAAAACGCCAAGACCTTCCTCAAGGAAAATCCCGAAATGGCAGACCGCCTGGAAAAGGCGATCCGCGGCAAGACCGAGGAAGTCGCCGAAGGGATGATGGCCGGACCCGAAGCGGAGGATGACGACTAAGCAGGACGACCGCGCCCGACCGGATCAGCCGGGCGCCTGATCCTGCCTTTCGTCCACCTCTGGCTTCACGCTCTGAAAAGGCCCGTTGCGCGATGGCGCGGCGGGCCTTTTACCTGCCGGGCGCGCGACAGGGCTGTCGCCATGCAGGCGCAACGGAGGGGAAGAGGGAAAAGACCGCTATTCGTGCGGCCGCAGGGCGCG
Organism: Sphingobium sp. L-44; assembly: GCF_056859495.1. Classification (NCBI taxonomy): domain Bacteria; kingdom Pseudomonadati; phylum Pseudomonadota; class Alphaproteobacteria; order Sphingomonadales; family Sphingobiaceae; genus Sphingobium; species Sphingobium sp. L-44. Next base: position 17,651 of record NZ_JBSXOQ010000056.1, read on the forward strand.
GTTGAGCGAATCCAGCACCTCGGCGATCGGTTCGGTCACGGTGACGCTGCGGCCTTCGCCAAAGCGGATGCGGGTGCCGTCGGTCACGGATGAGACGAAGGTCACCTGGGTAGGGTTGACCGCGGTTTCGGTGCGATCGACGCCGACGAACATGACGAGCATGATCTTCTCTCCCATTTTCGGCCCGTGCCGGACCCATTGGGTGCAAGACTAGCTGCTTTTTGCGCCGTTACCAGAGGCTTTGTGCGGTTCAGCCTGCCTGGATCGCCTGCAGGAACCGGCTCGCCCGATCATCCAGCCGGTGCGCGACCGTCGCCAGTTGCCCCGCCGCAACGCCGATATCATGGGCGCCTGCCGCCGCTGCGCTCGCATTGTCGCTGATCTGGCGCGCGCTCTGACGGATATGGTCGCTCGACGATCCGGCTTCCGACAGGCTGGCGGCGATCGACCGGCTGAAGGCGCCATGGCGCGCCACCGCCGAAAAGACCGATGCCGACACCTCGTTCGCGGTCGCCATCGCCGCGTCCATGTGCAGATGCCCCTGCGCCACCGTCTCCACCGCCAGCCGGACATGGCCGATGCGCTGGCCGATCTCGGCCGCCGCCTCACGCGTCTGGCTCGCCAGCAGCTTGACCTCGCGCGCCACCACGGCAAAGCCCTGCCCCGCCTCGCCGGCCCGTGCCGCCTCGATGCTGGCATTGAGCGCCAGCATGCTGGTCGCCCGCGCAATATCGTCGATCAGGGTGATGACCGCGCCGATCCCGTCCGCCTCGACCCGCAGCGCCGCCGTCTGTTCGGCACCGACCTGCGTCTGTGCCACCGCCGCGCGGATCGCCTCGCCCGCCGCGCGCACCTGGCTTTCCATCGCCTGGAACAGCCCGCCCAGTTCCTGCCCGCCGCTGGCAATGCCGTGCAGGCTGTCGGCCGTCTGCTCCGCTGCGACCGCCATGCCGGCCGCCGCCTCGCCATTGCCCGACGCCCGCTCCACCGCCTGTTCAGCGCGCGCCGACAGCATGTCGGCCATGCCGACCAGATCCGCGATCAGCGCCTCGACATCCGCGCGAAATGCGCCGCTCTCGCGCGTCACATGTTCCAGCCGCCGGGTGCGGGCCAGCGCATCGCGCGTATCCCGCTCCGCCGCCAGCCGCAGCAGCAGCGGGCCGCCGACCACGCCGGCATAATGGCCGCCCTGCGTCACGATCAGCCCCTCGCAATCACTCCCCTGCGCCGCATAAAGATCGATCAGCCGCTCGACGCTGGCACTCTGCTCCACCATCGCACACGGCCGCACATGCTCATCCAGCCGCCCGCCGAAACTGGGATTGCGCAGCAGCGCATGACCGAAGGGGTTGAAAAGGATGCGCCGCATGTCGCGTTCATAAATGGCCCCCACCGGCCGATCGGCGGCGTCCACCACCGGCAGCAGCCGCAGCGCCGCATCGTCCTGGAAGCGGTCGACCGCCTGGCTGAGCGGCTGGCCCAGCCGGACCGCAGCGCAGCCCTGCGCAAAGGGCAAGGCTGTGCCGGCGGCAACATGCGGCTCCGGGTCGGGCCGATCGAGCATCTGGGGCGCGTACATGGCGCCCGGCCTAGAAGAAAAGGGTAAATGACCGCTTAGTATTTGATGACGCTTTTGTTACAGATCGTTGTTTTTACGGAATTATTTGGCCGGTTTATAGCCAAATGCCTCGCGCGCCAGCTTGATCACCTCGGGATCGGGCGCCGGGAAATCCATCGGCACCAGTTTCTCCAGCCGCTCCGCCACATAGGTTAGCGCCGCGATTCGTCCGGCCTTGCGATTATTATTGTCGATCACCTTCCAGGGCGCCTGCTTGGTGTCGGTCTTCTCGAACATGTCGTGCATCGCATCCCAATATTCGGCCCGCCTGGCCCGGTTGCGATAATCGTCGGTGCCGGTCTTCCACCGCTTCCACGGCGTATCCAGCCGCTGCGCCAGTTGCTCGTCCTGCGTCTCCTGGGTGATGTGGACGAACAGCTTGATGATGTTGGTGCCGGTCTCGACCTGCTGCGCCTCGAACGCGTTGATATCCTTGTATCCGCGCTTCCATTCCGCCTTGGTGGCATATTTCTCCACCCGCTCGACCAACACCCGGCCATACCAGCTGCGGTCGAACAGGCCGATATTCTGGCTGGCGGGCAGCCGGGTCCAGAAGCGCCAGAGGAAATGATGGTCCAATTCCTCGCGCGTCGGCGCGGCGATCGGATGGACCTGATAGTAACGCGGATCCCAGTCCGCCGTCATCCGCTTAATGATGCCGCCCTTGCCCGCGCCATCCCAGCCTTCCAGCATGATGACGGTCCGGCGGCGATGCAGGATATGGGCGACCTGGATCTTCGACAGGCGATGCTGCAGCGCCAGCAGCGCCGCATCATAATCGCCTTTATACTTCGCCCCGGTCTCATAGTCCGACAGATTGATCGTCATGCGCCGCTCTCCTGCAAGGGGACGCCCGATTAGATCGAACCCTGCCGCCAAGAGCAAGCGCGGCCTCAGTGCAGTATGGCGTCGGTATCGACCAGCCGCACATCGTGCATCATGTCGAGATAGGCCTGGAGATAGAATTTGTGCGAGGCGCCGACGATCACCAGCATCCGCTGGCCCGGCGCGGCGGCGAAGACGTCGCGAATATTGGCCGCCATGCGCAGGTTGCGCACCTCCCAATAGCCGGCATAGCCGCGCCCATAGCGCTCAGGCGAAGGCTCCTTGAGCGCCGCGCCGAAATCGCTGTCATAGATGGTCTGCGCCTGTTCCGGTGCATTATAGGCGCGATAGAGCGCCAGCACGCCCGCGCCCGTTTTGATGCCGGATTGCAACGCGGCGTCGGCCGCCTTGCGGCGCGCCGTCGCCGCGTTGTCCCACGCCTTCATGATTGCGGCGCCCGCCGCCTTTTCCTCCTCGGCATTGCGGTAGGGCCGGTCGGCGCTGTGGTCGTCCATCGGTTCCAGCCGCTCCAGCCCCAGCCGGGCAGCGAGCGGCGCGGCGATCAGAAATTCCTCATTGCGGCGCTGGCGCAGCGTTTCGAGGCGCGCCACCAGCACAGTATCCAGCTCGTCCCCGACATGCCGGTCGGCCGCGTCCAGTCGCAGCCATTGCACCAGCGCCGATCCCTGATCCGCCGCCGCCAGGAACAAGGCCGCCATATGGCGCCGGTCCGATGCCGTCGGCCGCTCCGGCCAGGCGGCCAGACGCCGCTCGACCTCGGCCGTGGCGGCCGGCACGTCCAACCCGGTCGCCTGGCGCGCCGGCGTCGCGTCCCAGCAATAGGTTTCCACCGTCTCCGCATAGCGGAACGGCGCGCGGCGCAACGCATCGCATTGCAGACCAGACAGGGACTCGACCGCGATCGATTGCGGCTTCCACGCCGCCAGCCGGTCGATCAGCGGCCCCAGCGCCTTTGCATCGAAATCCTTTGGCCAGCCCGACAGATGGGGCGTGCCCAGCACCATCACTTCATTGGGCGCCCCGGCAATCGCCTTCAAAGCGCGCGGATCGAAACCGGGACCAGTCGCCTGCACCGACACCGCCGCAAGCCCCGCTGCCACTATCGCCATGATCGTCCGCATCATCCGCCCTGCTCCCTTGCCGCCACGTGTGTCATCATAACAATACAGCAAGGCAAGACGGCAAAGAAAAAGGCCCCCGCCAGATGGCGGAAGCCCTGTTCTTCCCAGCCGATGGAAAGGCTTATGCCTTCGCCTGCGGCTCCACCACGCGGACATGCAGTTCGCGCAGCTGCTTGAACTCGGCGGCGCTGGGCGCCCCCATCAGCAGGTCTTCGGCGCGCTGGTTCATCGGGAACAGCGTGATCTCGCGCAAATTCTGCGCGCCGCACAGCAGCATCACGATGCGGTCGACACCGGCGGCCATGCCACCATGGGGCGGCGCGCCGTACTGGAACGCGCGATAGAGACCACCGAACCGCTCTTCCACATCCGCCTGGCTCAGGCCCACCAGTTCGAACGCCTTCACCATCGCCTCGGGCGACTGGTTACGGATCGAGCCCGACGCGATCTCATAGCCGTTACAGACCATGTCATACTGATAGGCCTTCAGGCTCAGCGGATCCTGGCTGTTGAGCGCATCGAGCCCGCCCTGCGGCATCGAGAAGGGGTTGTGGGCGAAGTCGACCTTCTTCTCGTCTTCATCATATTCATAGAAGGGGAAGTCGACGATCCAGCACAGGTCGAACCGGTCCTTGTCAATGAGGTCGAGCGTGTCGCCGACGCGGATGCGCGCCAGGCCCGCCAGCTTCGCTGCCTGCGACTCCTTGCCCGCGGCGAAGAACACGCCGTCATTCGGGCCAAGGCCCAGCGCTGCGATCAGCTTGGCGGTCGCTTCCTCGCCATGATTCTTGGCGATCGGGCCGCCGGGCACGCCATCCTTGATGTTGATATAGCCAAGGCCCGAATAGCCTTCGCCGCGCGCCCAATTGTTCATGTCGTCAAAGAATTTGCGGCTGCCCGCGCCCGCGCCCGGCGCCGGGATCGCGCGGATGACATTGCCGCTGTCGACCAGGCTGGCGAAGATGCCGAAGCCCGAGCCGTGGAAATGCTCGGTCACGTCCTGGATGATGATCGGGTTGCGCAGGTCCGGCTTGTCGCTGCCATATTTCAGCATGGCTTCGGCATGCGGGATGCGCGGGAAGCTGCCGGCCGGGGTGACCGGCTTGCCCTGGGCAAATTCCTCGAACACCGATGCGATGACCGGCTCCATCGTGTTCCAGACATCTTCCTGGGTGACGAAGCTCATTTCCAGGTCGAGCTGGTAGAATTCGCCCGGCAGACGGTCGGCGCGCGGATCTTCGTCGCGGAAGCAGGGCGCGATCTGGAAATAGCGGTCGAAACCGGCGACCATCAGCAGCTGCTTATATTGCTGCGGCGCCTGCGGCAGGGCGTAGAACTTGCCCGCATGGATGCGGCTGGGCACCAGGAAGTCGCGCGCGCCTTCCGGGCTGGACGCGGTCAGGATCGGCGTCGAATATTCGGTGAAGCCGGCATCTTCCATGCGGCGACGCATGTCGCGGATGATCTTGGTGCGGGTGACGATATTGGCGTGCAGCGTTTCGCGGCGCAGGTCCAGGAAGCGATAGCGCAGGCGGATATCCTCGGGATATTCCTGCTCGCCCGCCACCGGCAGCGGCAGTTCGGCCGCGGTCGACAGCACGGTCACCTTGTCGGCCACGACCTCGATCGTGCCGGTCGCCATCTTCGGGTTGGTCGCTTCCGGGCCGCGCGCGACGACGGTGCCGTCGATCGTCACGACCGATTCCGCACGCAGGCCGTCCAGGATGCGCAGTGGCTCGCTGTCCGCCTTGGCGACGATCTGGGTCAGGCCATAATGGTCGCGCAGATCGATGAAGAGAACGCCGCCATGATCGCGCTTGCGATGCACCCAGCCGGACAGGCGCACATTCGCGCCGACATCGGCTTCACGAAGGGCGCCGCAATTGTGGGTGCGATAGGCGTGCATGGCGTTTCGATCTTTCAAATTCGTTTTACGGAAATGACAAATTGTTGCGGCCCGGCTATGGGCTTGCCTTGTCGACTATCGACCAGCCCGCAGGACGCGGGCCAGCCCATAATAAGATCGAAGACCATATGCAAATTCATCCGCTGATTACCGACAGCAAGACGCTTTCCGATTTCTGCGCCCGCATGGCCAAATCCCCCTATGTCGCGGTGGATACCGAGTTCATGCGCGAGAATAGCTACTGGCCCGAACTCTGCCTGGTCCAGGTTGCCGACTCCAGCGAAGCCGCAGCGATCGATCCCAAGGCGCCGGGCATCGACCTTACGCCCCTGCTCGACCTGCTGGTCAATAATGAGGACGTGCTCAAGGTCTTCCATGCCGGCGGCCAGGACATCGAGATCGTCCATAATCTGACCGGCAAGACGCCGCATCCGATGTTCGACACCCAGATCGCCGCCATGGCGCTCGGCCTTGGCGAACAGATCGGCTATGGCAATCTCGTCGACGCCTGGCTCGGCGTCCAGCTCGACAAGGGCGCGCGTTTCACCGACTGGGCGCGCCGCCCGCTCGACAAGCGCCAGATCGACTATGCCATTGGCGACGTCACCTATCTGATCGAAATCTTCCCCAAGATGCTGGAGGAACTGCGCAAGACCGGGCGCGGCGACTGGCTCGACCAGGAAATGGAGCGGATCAGCGATCCGTCCAATTACGAGAATGATCCGTCCGAAGCCTGGAAGCGCGTCCGCATCGCCAGCCGCAAGGCCGATGTCCTGGGTCGCCTCAAGGCGCTGGCCGCCTGGCGCGAAAAGGAAGCGCAAGACAAGAATTTGCCGCGCGGCCGCATCGTCAAGGACGAGACGCTGGCCGACATCGCCAGCCACCCGCCGCGCGCGCAGGAGGATCTGGGCAAGGTGCGCGGCCTGTCCGCCACCTGGAAGAGCAACGACATTGGCGGCCGGCTGATGGCCGCGCTCGGCGCGCACAAGCCGCTCGGCAAGGACGAGATGCCCGAACGCGATCCCAAGCGTCCGGGCCTGGGCAAGGATGGAGCACTAGTCGCCGACCTGTTGAAGCTGCTGCTCAAGATCCGTTCGCGCGACATCAATGTCGCCCCGCGCCTGCTCGCCCGCACCGATGATATCGAGGCGCTGGCCGCCGGCGTGCGCGACGATCTCGCGATCCTGGAAGGCTGGCGCTATGACCAGTTCGGCCGGGACGCGGTGGACCTGGTCGAAGGGCGCCTGGCCTTCGCAGTCAAGAATGGCCGGCTCAAGATGACGCGTACCGAGTGAATGGCGGAATAAGGAGACGGACGATGCGGATGCCGATGCCTATGCCTATGCCGATGGTGGCGATCATGCTTCTGCCTCTGGCCGCCTGTGCCGGGACCGGCAGCGAAGGCCCCGACTCCGCATCGCCGCCTGCCATGGCGCAGGGGCCGTGCAGCCATGACGGGCTCGACCGCTTCACCGGCCAGAAGGCGTCAGCCGATCTGGGCGTGGAACTGCTCAAGGCATCGGGCGCCAAGATGCTGCGCTGGGGCGGCCCCAATATGGCCATGACCATGGACTTCCGCCCCGACCGGCTGACCGTCAGCTATGACGATCAGATGGTCGTCACCAGCGCCCGCTGCGGCTGACCCGCGCCAGCCTCATTCGGCGGCGCGCGGCAGTTCCACCACCGTGCTACCATCGAGTGCGGTGATCAGCACCACCGCCCCCTCGGCGCCATAGGCGCCGTGCAGGGCGACGATAGAGGCCTTCACCGCCACCGCCTCGCCGCGATTGCTCAGCAGCATGGTCTGCACGCATAGCGCGCCCTGCCCCTGCATCGCCCGCTCCAGCGCCTGGCGGAACGCCGCGCGGCCATGGGTGAGGACCAGATCGGTCAGTTGCACGCCCATCACCCGCTCGCGCGGCAGGCTCAGCATGTCGGTGAAGGGCACATCGACCGCGTCGATCGTGCCGCGCACCGACAGGCGGACATAGCCGACATCGCCATGGGCGGTCATCGCCTCGATGATCGCGGCCTTGGCATCGGCCAGCCGATGGCGGCGCACATCCTCGGTAATGTCGCGGAACATGATGACGGTTGACCTTCCAAGGGGAAAACTCTGCAGCCGCAGCCAGGCGCCGTCGGCAAAGGGAGAGGGAATATCGGCTGCGCTCGGCTCGCCGCCGCTCACGGTGCGGCGCACATGCACCTCCATCAGACTGCCGCTGATGGACGGCAGGACGACGTCCAGCTTGGGGCCGACCATCTGTCCCACCGGCTTGCGACAGATGGCGCTGGCGACCCGGTTGACGAAGTCGACCTGCATGTCCTGGTCGCAGATGATCACCGCCTGATCGACCCAGTCGGCCAGCGCGAACAATTTCTCCTCGGCGCTTTCCTGACCGGCGTTGCCCGACTGGGCTTTGAGCGCACGGAACTCGTTGACGCCCAGCAGCACATGGGTCGCCCGGCCATGATGGGTGATGTAAAGCGGCGTGCGTGTCGCCATGTCGCGACATTCGGAAAAACCGCGGACCAGGTCGGCCGCGGTAACGACCGGACTTTCGGCCGGATAACCACCCTCTCCCTCCATTCCATCACTCCCTACTGGGTTCAGATGGCGCGTTACGCGCTGGGTCATGTCCCTTGATGCCATAATTATCGGCCCTCCATCAATCGGACAAAAACAGAAGCAACATGCCTTCCTCGGGACGGGACGGCTTCAAGAGGGAATGACGGGCATTTCCGCATCCTGTTTCCTTTGCTCAGGCCGGAAACGCGTGTTTCCGGTCCATCTGCGTGCCCATGGCCATCACGACCAGCACCGGCACCGCCCAGATTGTCGACATGGCGTAGAAGAATTTGGTGAGGTAGGCGGGTGACACGATCACCGCGACCTGAACCGCCGCCACATTCAGCTGGAAGGCGGCGACGATGATCGGCCAGCGCCGGCTGCTCAGCATCGAAATGATGATCTTGAACAGCAGCGAGGCGCATTCGATCGCCAGGATCGTGCGGATCAGCACCGCCTCCGGCCGGATGGTCAGGACCGCCGTCTGGGCCAGGATGAACCCTGCCCAGACGCCGACGATGCTCCAGCGCCCGGTCGCGCCGCCATAGCGCACCACGAAGATCGAGGTCGCGATCAGCGCGATCGTATAGGCGAGGAAGATCTGCACGATCCTGCCTTCCGGTCCGGTCGCGTCAGGCGACCAGGCGCAGGGCGTCGGCCTGCTTTTCTTCCAGCGCGCTCCACGGGCTGTAGCAGCCGTCGGCGCGTTCGGCCTGGTTGGTCTTCATGCGGATCTTGGTCGCCTCCAGATGGGCGCCCAGCAGTTGCTCGCGGCTCTGCATCATCGTGTCGATGCAGCCATGGAAGCGCTTGAACAGCTTCTGTCCCTGTTCGGGGGCCAGGCCGATGGTCCGGGCGGTATCGATCATGTCGGCGCTCATCCGCAGCGTATGGGCCAGGACATCGTCCAGCTTCACATAGGCATCGCGGACCTGGCCGCTCAGGTTGAAGAAGGTGTCGTCCGACATGTGCATTTCGCTCTTGGCGGCGCGCTCGGCGCGGCGGGCATTGGACATGGCAAGGCTCCCTTTTCAGGCCAGCGCTCGCTGGCCCATCAGATGGTTGGATTGTTGGAGACCGTCAGCCGAACAGATGATTGAGCCAATATCCCATCGTGATCAGCGCGGCCAGGGACCCCCCTGCCCATAACGCGACCCGGAAGATGGTCGTCAGGATCTGCCATCGATTCAGCCCATGCGGCTCCCCTCCCATGGTTGCCAGAATCCGGTTACCCAATTGGCGCAAACGACCCTTTTCCTGCCGCTCTGCACCAGCCGGGATTTCGCCGGTCCGGGTCGGCCTGCTTGGTGCCGACGCCTCCTTCTCACCCGCCATCGCCGGTTCAACAAGCGGCTCCGGCTTTAATTCAAATTGCTTGAATTGCGCGTTTTTCTCGGCCTCTACCAATATCCGGGCGGCTTCGCGTCGATCCTTGGCGCCCAGCGCCACGGTCGCGCGATAGACATATTGGTCGACCGTGCCAGGGGTCAGCGATGTGCGCTGCGCGATCTGCTTGGAGGTATAGCCCTGTGCCACCAGCCGCAGGCATGCCCGCTGATTATCGTCCAGACTGGCAACCGCATTCGACATTCCAACCCCTCTGATCGCCCACAGGGAATCATGCCCCGGAACGGATGTAAACTTCTTCTATGATCAATTTTTTATGATGACGGCCAAGCCGTTGATTTATATCAGATACACTTCATCCATATCGGTGAGACGAAAAAGGCGACGCCTGCGGGCATCGCCTGTTTCCGTTACGGAATCCAGTCATGACATGACTCGATCCGCAATAGCTGCAATCGGGAACCCGGATAGCGCCCCGAAAGGCGCCGTCTACAGTTCCAGGCCGATCAGCGTGCCGCTGCCGATCCGGTCGACATAGCGCTTGCCATCGACCTCCAGCCAGTCCGGCGTCACTTCCAGCCGGCGCCCGTTGATCGTGGTCCGCAGATGCTCGACCGCAAGCCGGTTGCGCGCAACGATACGCAAAACGCACAATCCGTCGCCCCGCGCCGCCATCATCGAATAGCGGTCGCCACGCAACAGGAAATGCCAGCTGCCGTCATGCGGCTTCCATTCATTGCCATCGATCACCTGCATCGGCGTGCCGTCGGCCGCGCCCAGTCTGACGCTGATCCGCGTCGCCCCCATGGATCGGCGCGGCGGCGCGAAGATCAGGATCGGCTCGCCATCCAGGGTGATGGGAATCGGCGTATCGCGCAGCATCCGCGATCCACCGACGATCAATTGCGGCAATTCGTTGGAGAAGGGCAGGCGATCGCGCGCGAAGTGGCGCTGGCGTACCACCGGATTGGCATGGAAGCTGTGGACCTGATTCGCGGTCAGCCGCCCTTCCTCCACCAGCCCGTGACAGGTCGGGCAGAGCAGCGTCGCCCCCGGCCCGTCTGGCAGCCCCAGATAACGATAGATGGTGACCCCGCAGCGCACGCAGGCAAAGCCGCAGGACTGCCGAATCTCGGCCCGCTGATCGGCCGTCAGTTCCGGCAACAGCGGCATTACGCGCAAACCCACCATCAAGGCGCCCCCTTTTTCCCGCCGTCCGCCTGATGCAGATCGACGTTGCTTGTTCCTGGCGTCCTCGTGCGGGTGGAAAGCTCTGCCGGCCCCTGGGCTCCTATTGGTTAAAATAAATGCGCCCAAGTCAAGGGCCTAGACATTATGTTCGACAAGAAAATGGCGGATTTCGTGCGCTTTCCGTGCGCGCCGCCCCTGCCCGACCGCTCAGCGCTGGGGCAGAAGGTCCAGGTTGCGGGCCGCCGCAATCGCCCGAATCCGGCCCGGTCGTGGCATGTTGCGGATCGCGATTTCCGCTACGTCACCGGCGCTGAACAGCTCGACATTGCCGACGTCGAACAGCCGTTGGCCGAAGGTCTGCGTGATCCGCACGCTACGGATACTGGACAGCGCGATCTCGGTCCGCTGCTTGGCCAGCAAGCCACGCTCCAGCAGCACTTCGCGCTCGCTCAGCGCCAGCCGCTCGCCCTTGTGCATCACCCACCACACGCCGATCGCCAATATGCCGACCACCGAAACCAGCAGCAGCAGGAACAGGAAGGGATGCGCCCGGACCATCGCCGGATGCTCGTCATATAGCCATGCTTCGCTCACGCCGTCTCCCTCGTCTGGCTCCAGCGGTTTTTCACCATGGCCCCGGCGCGGCGTCAAGGCGCCGTCCGCCGCCCCCTGTGCGAGCGTCATGGTTAACCAAAAATTTCCCAATATTTACTAGCGATGGCCTCCGATTGGGGATGAATCATGGCCTATAGCCTGCATGATATTGGTGACGAAGACCGGGACCGTTCCGGCCATTGGCTGAATGACAAGCAGGATCAGCGCCGCGCCATCGTGCCGCTGCGCCTCATCCTCATCGCCCTGTTGATGGGTGCGCTGCTGCTGGTCCTGATGCGCCATGTGCTGCCCGCGTCGACGACGGCTTCAGCACCATCCATCGACGCCCCCGCCACCATATCCACCCGTTTTGCCGCCTGTGACGATCTGGACGGCCAGGCCTGTGTCCTCGCCACCGACGCCTATGCCTATCAGGGCCGTCGCTACCATCTCGCCGACATCAGCGCGCCGCGACTCGAAGGCGCTGCCTGCCCGCAGGAAGCCGCCCTTGCCCGCGCCGGCCGCACCGCATTGCAGGGCATGCTGAACGGCGGCAGCTTCGAAGCCCATGCCGATCCCGCCGACAGTGATCCGACCGCCCGCATCCTGCTGCGCGACGGTGTCTCGCTGGGCCAACTCCTCATTCTCAAACATTATGCCCGCCCCTGGTCGTCCAAGCCAATCAACTGGTGCGCGGCCGGCTAAGACCGCGATCCCGCGGCGGGACGCTCCAGATCGGGACCGACAGCGCCCGTATCCGCCATTTGCGCATTGCACGTTAACCAAGAAAATATCCCATTCGTTGCTCCATCATTGCTATGAAGCATCATGGTCGAAACGAAGCCGAAGCGAACAAGGCTGACGGAGCTGGACGCGTTGCGCGGCATCGGCGCCCTGTGCGTGCTGATCTTCCATTATTCGACCCGCTTCCATGAGCTGTTCCCGCAGGACAGCCATGTGCCCTTCAGCTTTCCCGGCGGCAATTACCGCGTGCTGCTGTTCTTCACCATTTCCGGCTTTGCGATCTTCTTCACGCTGGATCGGATCGGCACGGTCGCCGACTTCATCGTCAACCGCTTCGCCCGCCTCTACCCCGCCTATCTGGTGGCGATGCTGGTGACGCTGTCGATCGAATATCTGGCGCAGGCGACCCAGTTGCTGGTCGGCCCCTTTGCGATTCTCGCCAATCTGACGATGCTCCAGGGCTTTGCCTTCATTCCCGAAGTGGACGGCGCCTATTGGACGCTGACGGTGGAGATCGCTTTCTATTTCTGCATGGTCTCGATCTGGAAATGGATTGGCCTGCGGCATCTGGAACCGACGCTGGTGGTCTGCCTGATCCTGCGCTGGATCATGCAGCTCTGGCCCGACATCGTGCCCGAACGGGTCGTGATGCTGCTGGTGCTGCGCTATACGCCCTTCTTCATCATCGGCATGCTGGCCTATCGCATCTGGGCTGGGCAACGCAGCTGGCAGCAGCAGGCCCCCTATGCCGCGCTCGCCCTGCTATCGATCGCGACCATGGAAACATGGGACGTGACCATTGTCGGTCTTGTGCTGATGGCGACCTTCGCAGCGTTGATCCGCAATCATCTGCGCTTCCTGGCGATCCGGCCGCTCGTCTGGATGGGCGGGATCAGCTATAGCTTCTACCTGATCCACCAGCATGTCGGTTTCGTCGTCATGCTGGAAATCGCCAGGGCCGGTTACAGCCCCTGGATCGGCTTTGCCGCTGCCTTCCTCGTCGCGCTGACGCTCGGCACGCTCATCAACCGCCTGGTCGAGCGACCGGCGGGAGAGATCATCCTGCGCTGGTGGAAGAAGCGGCGACGGGCGCCCGGCCCGCTTGCGGAAATCGCGCCGAGCGGATGAGGGCGCTGCCGCAGCGGCAGCGCCCCCTCGCCATCAGGGCTGCGCGACCGGCGCGGCTGCGGCCGCATTTTCGGGCAGGCCGCCCAACTGCGTCACCAGTTTCGTATAGGCGTCGAGATAGGCGAGCACTATCACCTGGCCGATCTCGGTATTCTGGTAGCCGCCGCCGCCTGCGCCGGCAAAACCGCCCCACCAGCTCGACCCGCCGCTCGCGTTGAAGCTCAGGTCCGACTTGCGGGCATAGCCTTCGGTCAGCGCTTCTTCCTCGGTGGTGCGGGCATTGACGACCGAGAGGGTGACATTGGCCTCGCTCTTCTTGACGTTGATACCGCCAGCGATCCGCCCCCAGGTGCTGCCACCCATGAAGCCGCCGAGCACGCCGCCCAGCGAATTGCCGCCGCTATTGCGGTTGGAGGAGACGATGTCCGGCTCCAGGAAATAATCCGCCGCCTTCACCTGGCCACGGCCCAGATTGCTGTTCGCCTGCAATTCGCCATTGTCGGCCATGGCGCGTTCCATGTTGCGGCTCGCCATCGACCGGCCGCGATTGACGAGGCCGAAGCAGCCCGACTGCTGCACGAAGATCTTCAGGATCGCCTCGGGGCTGCCCAGATTGAGTTCGCGCCACCACTGATTGTCGGGCTCGACGATTGCGACGGTGCCAAGGCGGCGAGTGCAGCGCGGGATCTCCGCCTGCTTTCGCGACTGTTCCTGACGGGCCGACGAACCCTTTTCGGCGGCCATCGCCATCGGCGCGGCCGAACCAAGGCAGACCGCAGCCACAGTCAGCATCTTCAATACACGCATTTTCAAAAACCCCGTTTCCTGTCTGGTCGAGAGAAATTGGTGCGCCCCGGATATTTTTCTGGAGCGTAACACAGCCGCAAGGGGCTTCCAAGCAAAGGGGGTTAATGACGATGCTTGTCATCGCACCGCAATTTCGCGTGCCATGCACTACGTGATCCTGCTGACAGCGCCCGCAACTGCTGCTATCGGGCGCCGATGACCGACCTGTCCCATATCCGAAACTTTTCGATCATTGCGCATATCGACCATGGCAAGTCGACGCTGGCCGATCGCCTGATCCAGCGCACCGGCGGCCTGACCGACCGTGAGATGAGCGCGCAAGTCCTTGATAACATGGACATCGAAAAGGAGCGCGGGATCACCATCAAGGCGCAGACCGTGCGCCTCGACTATACCGCCAAGAATGGCGAGACCTATGAGCTCAATCTCATGGACACGCCGGGCCATGTCGACTTCGCCTATGAAGTGTCGCGGTCGCTGGCCGCGTGCGAGGGCGCGCTGCTGGTCGTCGACGCCGCGCAGGGCGTGGAAGCGCAGACGCTAGCCAACGTCTATCAGTCGATCGAGCATGATCATGAGATCGTGCCGGTGCTGAACAAGATCGACCTGCCCGCCGCCGAGCCGGAAAAGGTGCGCGCGGAAATCGAGGAAGTGATCGGCCTCGACGCGTCGGAAGCGGTGCTGGCCAGCGCCAAGTCCGGCATCGGCATCGACGACATCCTGGAAGCGATCGTCACCAAGATCCCGGCGCCCAAGGGCGATCGCAACGCACCGCTGGAAGCGATGCTGGTCGACAGCTGGTACGACCCCTATCTGGGCGTCGTCATCCTGGTGCGCGTGATCAACGGCGTGATCAAGAAGGGCCAGGCGATCAAGTTCATGATCGGCGGCACCGAGCATCTGATCGACCGCGTCGGCTGCATGCGCCCCAAGATCGAGGCGCTGCCAGAACTCGCCGCCGGCGAGATCGGCTTCATCACCGCCCAGATCAAGGAAATCGCCCAGACCCGCGTCGGCGATACCATCACGACCGTGAAGAATGGCGCCGCCAAGCCACTGCCGGGCTTCAAGGAAGTGCAGCCGGTGGTGTTCTGTGGCCTGTTCCCGGTCGATGCCAATGATTTCGAGAAGCTGCGCGAGTCGATCTCGAAGCTGCGTCTCAACGACGCCAGTTTCTCGTTCGAGATGGAAACCTCGGCTGCGTTGGGCTTCGGCTTCCGCTGTGGCTTCCTCGGCCTGCTGCACCTGGAAATCATCCAGGAGCGGCTGAGCCGCGAATATGATCTGGACCTGATCACCACGGCGCCGTCGGTCGTCTATGACATGCACATGAAGGATGGTCGCACCCTTCACCTGCACAACCCGGCCGACATGCCCGATCCCAATCATATCGAGATGATCGAGGAGCCCTGGATCGAGGCGGTGATCTACTGCCCCGACGAATATCTCGGCTCGATCCTGAAGCTTTGCCAGGACCGTCGCGGTATCCAGAAGAACCTCACCTATGTCGGCGGCCGCGCCCAGGTGACCTATGAACTGCCGCTCAACGAAGTGGTGTTCGACTTCTATGACCGCCTGAAGAGCATCAGCCGTGGCTATGCCAGCTTCGACTATCACCAGATCGGCACGCGCGAGGGCGACCTCGTCAAGATGAGCATCCTCGTCAACAACGAGCCGGTCGATGCGCTGTCGATGATCGTCCACCGCTCCGCCGCCGAAGCGCGCGGCCGCCACATGTGCGAGCGCCTGAAGGATCTGATCCCCCGCCACCTGTTCAAGATCCCGATTCAGGCGGCGATCGGCGGCAAGGTGATCGCGCGCGAGACGATCGCGGCGATGCGCAAGGACGTCACGGCGAAATGCTATGGCGGCGACATCACCCGCAAGAAGAAGCTGCTGGAAAAGCAGAAGGAAGGCAAGAAGCGGATGCGCGAATATGGCAGCGTCCAGATTCCGCAGGAAGCCTTCATCGCCGCCCTGCGCATGGGCGACGAGAATTAAGCATCATCCATCGGGGTGGAGGCCATCGGGCTTCCACCCCGATTTGCTATTGTCTGCCGGCGCAGTCGCGCTTCAACCCTTGCTGTCGGCCGCCCGCTTATAGCCGTCGAGCTGCTCCACCAGCACCTTGTCGACGACCGGCGCGATCGGCGCCAAGCCACCGCGCATATAACCGCCAACGGAATAGGTCAGCGTCACACGGCTACCGCCCGGCGCGGGCGCGATGGTGAAGTCCAGCACGCCGGTCACCGCTTCGCTCTGCAGCGGCCCCAGAGCCCCGCTCAGCCGCAATCGCTGGCCCGGCGCGGCATAGATGACCCGCGCATGTTCGATGCTGCCGGAGCTCCCCTTTCCGCCCTTGTCGGGAATGGTCTCGCAGAAGCAGCCTCCGGCCTTCGCCTCCAGCACCATGTTGCGCGCATCGCCGCTATAGCTGTGGGCGCTGCTCCACCAGCGCCCCGGCTCCGCCAGCAGCGCATAGGCCGCGTCGGGCGCCAGCGCCACGTCCACGCTCGCCTGCACGACAAAGCCGGCATCGCTGCTGGCAACCACCCCACCCTGTCCGGGCGCGGCCGCCAGCGCCATGCCGGCGCCTGTCAGTATCGATTTGATTGGATAGGCCATGTCCCCTCCCCGCCTTGTCGCCGGGGAGGGAGAATAGCTCAGGCCGGAACGCCGTCCAAGATGGCGACGATCGCGCCGCTAACGTCGTTCATGTCGGCCATGCCGTCGACGCGGCTGACGATGCCGCGCGCTTCGTAGATCGGCAGGATCGGTGCGGTCTTGGCGCGATACTCGGCCATGCGGGTACGCACCGTTTCCTCATTGTCGTCGGGACGACGCTTGAATTCGTGCCCGCCGCACTTGTCGCACGTGCCTTCGACCTTGGGCTGCTTGAAGACATCATGATAGCCTTCGCCGCAGGTCGCGCAGGTGAAGCGACCGGTGATGCGCTCGACCAGCGCATCCTCGTCCACTTCCAGCTCGATCACATGATCGAGCGTGCGGCCGCGATCGGCCAGGATGGTGTCGAGCGAATGGGCCTGGGCCTCGGTCCGCGGATAGCCGTCGAAGATCACGCCGGTATCGGCCGCCAGCGCATCAAGCGCTTCGCCGATGATGCCCGAGACGACCTCGTCCGGCACCAGCGAACCCGATTCCATCAGCGCCTTGGCCTGAAGGCCGACCGGAGTCCCCGCCTTGACCGCAGCCCGCAGCATGTCGCCGGTCGACAGCTGAACCATGCCACGGCTGTCGACGAGCCGCGTGGCCTGGGTGCCCTTGCCGGCACCCGGAGGACCAAGCAGAATGATATTCATTGCGCGCATTCTCCCCTTGTACTTGCGCTTGCCTGTCTGCGCCCCCTTAGCGCAGACGGCCCTTCAGCTTCGCCTTCTTGATCAGATCCCCATATTGATGGGCAAGCAGATGGCTCTGGATCTGGGTCACGGTATCGACCGTAACATTGACGACGATCAGCAGGCTAGTCCCACCAAGGTAGAAGGGAATTCCCGCCCGGGCGATGGCAAATTCCGGCACCAGACAGATGAAGGCCAGGTAGGCGGCACCGATCACGGTGATCCGGGTCAGGACATAATCGAGATAATTCTCGGTATTCTTGCCCGGACGGATGCCCGGAATGAAGCCGCCATTGCGCTTCAGATTGTCGGCCGTCTCTTCCGGGTTGAACACCACGGCGGTGTAGAAGAAGCAGAAGAAGACGATGCCCAGGCCATAGAGGCCCATGTAGAAGGGGCTGCCGTGCGACAGATACTGGTTGATCGTCAGCACGATGCTGCTCCAGCGGCTGTCATCGTCCGCCTTCACGCCCATGAACTGCGAGATGGTCAGCGGCAGCAGCAGCAGCGAGCTGGCGAAGATCGGCGGGATCACGCCCGCGGTGTTGACCTTCAGCGGCAGATGGCTGCGATCGGCCTGCATCAGGCCCTGGCGCGTCTGGCGCTTGGGATACTGAATCAGCACCCGGCGCTGCGCCCGTTCCATGAAGCAGATGAAGGCAATCAGACCAAAGCCCAGCACGACGACCAGGAAGATGACCAGGCCCGAGATCGAGCCTTCGCTGCCCGACTTGAACAGGTTGCTCAGCGTCACCGGCAGCTGTGCGACGATACCGGCCATGATGATCAGGCTGGTGCCGTTGCCGATGCCGCGCGAGGTGATCTGCTCACCCAGCCACAGCAGGAACATGGTGCCGCCGATCAGCGAGATGATCGCCGAGACGACGAACAGCATGCCGGGGTCCACGACCACGCCCTGCGCCTGCCAGTTGGCGGCGGCGGCATAGCCCTGCACGGCGGTCAGGCCGACGGTGCCATAGCGGGTATATTGGTTCAGCTTCTTGCGGCCGCTCTCGCCTTCCTTCTTGATCGCCGCGAGCTGCGGCGAGAGGGAGGCGGCCAGCTGCACCACGATCGACGCGGTGATATAGGGCATGATGCCGAGCGTGATGAGGCTCGCGCGCGACAATGCACCACCCGAAAAGGTGTTGAAGATGTCGAGGATGCCACCGGCCGACTTCTGCGACCAGGCCGCGAGCGCGGTGGGATCGATACCCGGCAGCGGCACGAAGCTGAGGAAGCGGAAGACGATCAGCGCGCCGAGGGTGAACCACAGGCGCTTCTTGAGGTCGGTCGCCTGGCTGAACTTCGCGAGGCTGAGATTGGATGCGAGCTGGTCGGCTCTCGATGCCATTGTGGCTGCCCTTCAAATCATTCTTGCCGGAGCCATCGGGCTCCGTGGCGGAATCGCTACCCCCTTAGCGGGGCGGGAAGACCATGTCGAACGGGAGTTGCCGCCGTTGCGACGAACATATGCTCCCCCCGATACACATAGCCCCGCCAACCCATATCGGGCAGCGGGGCCGTGCTTGCAAGTCTCGGGCGAGACTTAGGCCTTGGCGGCCTTCTTGGCGGCAAGGGCGGTGCCCTTCTTCGCCTTGGCCTTCTCGGCTGCCGGGACGACTTCGATCACGTCCAGCTTGCCACCGGCCTTCGCGACCGCTTCGACGGCGCTCTTCGAGGCACCGGCGACCAGGAAGCTGACCTTGGCGGTCAGTTCGCCCTTGGCGAGAACGCGGACGCCATCCTTGCCACCACGGGCCAGGTTGGCTGCCTTCAGCGCGGCATGGTCGATGACGGCAGCGGCGTCCAGCTTGCCGGCGTCGATCGCGGCCTGCACTTCACCCAGGTTCACGATCGCATAATCGTTGGCGAAGATGTTGTTGAAGCCGCGCTTCGGGATGCGCATGTGGAGCGGCATCTGGCCACCCTCGAAGCCGTTGATGCTGACGCCCGAGCGTGCCTTGGCACCCTTCTGGCCGCGACCGGCGGTCTTGCCCTTGCCCGAGCCGATACCGCGGCCGACGCGCATACGACCCTTGCGGGCACCGGCATTGTCGTTGATTTCGTTCAGTTTCATGTTCGCACTCGCTTTCGCTTTTGTCGCGCTGATCCCTTGAGGGATCATCTAAAGGAAGCGCCCGTTAGCGCTTCCGCTGAAAAAACGAAAGAGGGGTTTCCCCCTCTTTCGCTTCATTTCGTCGGATCGAAAGGGCTTAGAGCCTGATCGTTTGAGGTGGAAGCGCTTCGCGCTTCCGCCGATAACGTGAATCAGGCTCTATTCCTATATTCTAAACCTTGATTCACGTTTCAGACAATATTGTCTGAAACGATCAAGGTTTAGCCCTCGACCACTTCCACCATGTGGGGGAGCTTCTTGATGGCACCGCGGACTTCCGCCGTGTCTTCCAGCTCGACCACGCGATGCATCTTGCCAAGGCCCAGGCCGATCAGAATCTTCTTCTGGCTTTCGGGGCGACGGATCGGCGAACCGATCTGCTTGATCTTGATCTTCGCCATGTCAGTTACTCCGCAATCGCTTCGGCGTCAGCCTGCGCGACTTCGGCCGAGGCACCACCGCGACGCAGAAGGTCAGCGACCTTCTTGCCACGACGCTGCGCCACCGACTTGGGGCTGGTCTGCTCGCCCAGCGCCGCGAAGGTCGCACGGATCATGTTGTAGGGGTTCGAGGTGCCGTTCGACTTGGTCACGACGTCAGCGACGCCGAGGCTTTCGAACACGGCGCGCATCGGACCGCCGGCGATGATGCCGGTACCGGCCGGAGCCGAACGGACAGTCACCTTGCCAGCACCGAAGTGGCCGAGGCCGTCATGGTGCAGGGTGCGGCCTTCCTTCAGCGGAACGCGAACCATGGCCTTCTTGGCCGAAGCGGTCGCCTTGCTGATGGCTTCAGGCACTTCGCGCGCCTTGCCATGACCGAAACCGGCGCGGCCCTTGCCGTCGCCGACGACGACCAGAGCAGCGAAACCGAAGCGCTTACCGCCCTTGACGGTCTTCGAGACGCGGTTGATGTGAACCAGCTTCTCGATCAGCTCTTCGCCCTGTTCCTCGTCACGGTTGCCGCCACGGCGGTCGTCACGACGGCCACGGCCGCCACGCTCGCCACGGTTGCGGTCACCGCCACGGCCACGGCCACGGCCGGGACCACGACCTTCGGTCTGAGCCTCGGCACCCTCGACGGGCGCGACGACTTCGTTGGTGTTTTCGTCAGCCATGATCAGAACTCCAGCCCGCCTTCACGGGCGGCATCGGCCAGCGCCTTGACGCGGCCATGGAACAGGAAGCCACCGCGGTCGAACACGACCTTGGTGACGCCGGCCGCCGTAGCAGCGGCAGCGACGCGCTTGCCGACATCGGCAGCGGCTTCGGAAGAGGCGCCGGTCTTGCCCAGAGCCTTCGAGCCAACATCCTTGTCCAGGGTCGAAGCGGCGGCGACGGTGGTACCGGCGACGTCGTCGATGATCTGGGCGTAGATGTGACGGCCCGAACGATGGACGCTGAGGCGCGGGCGGGTGCCCGAAACAGCCTTGAGCGCGGTGCGAACGCGGCGACGACGCCGCGCGAAGAGGGAAAGCTTAGCCATCTTACTTCTTCTTCCCTTCCTTGCGGAAGATGAATTCGCCGGCGTACTTGATACCCTTGCCCTTATAGGGTTCGGGCTTGCGCCAGCGGCGGATCTCGGCGGCGACCTGGCCTACCTGCTGCTTGTCGATGCCGCTGATCTCGACCGTGGTGTTATCCGGGGTCTTGATCTCGATGCCTTCCGGAATCTCGAAATCGACGTCGTGGCTGTAGCCGAGCTGCAACTTCAGGGTCTTGCCCTGCGAGTTCGCACGGTAGCCGACACCGGTGATCAGCAGCTTCTTCGAGAAGCCCTGGGTCACGCCGGTGATCAGGTTCTGGATCAGGGTACGCTGCATTCCCCAGAAAGCGCGCGCGCGCTTGCCGTTGTTGGCGGGCTTTACAGCGATGCTGCCTTCTTCGACGGTGTAGGTCACTTCGTCGGCCAGCGGCATGGCGAGGGTGCCCTTGGGGCCCTTCACCGACAGCTGACCGTCAGCGATCGACGCGGTCACGCCCGCAGGCACGGTGACCGGCTTCTTGCCAGTGCGGCTCATCAGAACACCTCCGCCAGCACTTCGCCGCCGACATTCTGTTCACGCGCTTCGGCGTCGGACAGAACGCCCTTGGGCGTCGAGACAATGGTGATGCCCAGGCCATTGCGGATCACCGGCAGTTCCTTGGAACCGGAATAGACGCGGCGACCAGGCTTGGACACGCGGGCAACATGCTTGATCGCAGGCTGGCCCTCGAAATACTTCAGCTCGATGCGCAGGCCGGGGTGATTGCCGAGGGTTTCCTCGGAATAACCACGGATATAGCCTTCGCGCTGCAGCACGTCGAGCACGCGGGCACGGAGCTTGCTGGCGGGGGACACAACGCTGTCCTTCTTCGCCTGCTGCCCGTTACGGATGCGGGTGAGCATATCACCCAGGGGATCGGTCAATGCCATCTCAAATGATCCTTACCAGCTCGACTTGGTGACGCCGGGGATCAGGCCCTTGTTGGCCAGATCACGCAGCTGCACGCGGCAGAGACGGAATTTGCGGTAGTAAGCGCGCGGGCGGCCCGTCAGTTCGCAGCGGTTGCGAATGCGGGTCGGGTTGCCGTTGCGGGGGACTTCCGCCATCTTCAGACGCGCAATCAGACGCTCGGTGTCGTCGAGAGCGGTATCGGCTGCGATCGCCTTGAGCTTCGCATAGCGGCCGGCATACTTCTTCACCAGCTTCTTGCGGCGCTCGTTCTTGTTGATCGAACTCAGTTTCGCCATGACTTAAGTTCTCTTCCTTAGCTTAAGCGTTGGGAGAGAAGCGGGGCCTGTTAGGCCGCCTGCTTCTCTTCAATCGGGAAGGGGAAGCCGAAGAGGCGCAGCAGTTCGCGCGCTTCGTCGTCAGTCTTCGCCGTGGTGGTCACGATGATGTCCATGCCACGCACCTTGTCGATGCGGTCATAGTTGATCTCGGGGAAGATGATCTGCTCCTTGATGCCGAAGGCATAGTTGCCACGGCCGTCGAAACTCTTCGGGTTGAGACCACGGAAGTCGCGCACGCGCGGCAGGGCAATGTTGATCAGGCGATCAAGGAATTCATACATGCGCTCACGGCGCAGCGTGACCTTGGCACCGATCGGCATGCCTTCACGCAGCTTGAACTGCGCGATCGACTTCTTCGCCTTGGTGATGACCGGCTTCTGGCCGGCGATCAGTTCCATTTCCTCGGCGGCCGAAGTGACCTTCTTCTTGTCCTGCGTGGCTTCACCGACGCCCATGTTGAGCGTGATCTTCTCGATCTTCGGGATTTCCATCACATTCTTGTAGCCGAACTTCTCGACCATCGCCTTCACGATGGCGTCGTCGTAGATCGACTTCGAGCGCGGAATATACTTGTCGGCCATTACAGCACCTCACCGGACTTGACGGCGACGCGGACCTTCTTGCCGTCGCGGTCCTCGAAACGGACGCGGGTCGGCTTGCCATCCTTGTCGGCGACAGCGACGTTCGAAATGTGCATCGGGGCCGGCTTGCGGTCGATGCCACCCTGCGGGTTCGACTGGTCGGGCTTGCGATGCTTCGCATGCACGTTGATGCCTTCGACCAGGACCTTGTCGTCCTTGGGCATCACCTGGAGGACGGCGCCGGTACGGCCCTTGTCCTTGCCAGCCAGGACGACAACCTTGTCGTCCTTCTTGATCTTAGCAGCGCTCATTACAGCACCTCGGGAGCGAGCGAGATGATCTTCATGTGCTTCTTGGCGCGCAGCTCGCGAACGACCGGGCCAAAGATACGGGTGCCGATCGGCTCCTCGTTCTTGTTGATAAGCACAGCGGCATTGCCGTCGAAGCGAATCACGCTGCCATCAGCGCGACGCACGTCCTTGGCGGTGCGCACGATGACGGCGCGATGCACGTCACCCTTCTTCACCTTACCGCGCGGAGCAGCTTCCTTGACGGAGACGACAATGATGTCGCCCACGCCGGCGAAACGCCGCTTCGAGCCGCCCAGCACCTTGATGCACTGGACGCGCTTGGCGCCGCTGTTGTCCGCGACGTCAAGATTGGATTGCATCTGGATCATGGATCCGGTTCCTTCTTATTTGGCCTACCGGGACTATCCCGGCGGTTCCGAATTTCGTGAGTCGACCCGGTGAATCGAAATGCACGAAGCGCGGGCCTGTACCTCCTCCCGAAGGAAAAGGCCAGCCCCGCGTCCGAACTTTTTCGACTCTAGAGTCGGTGACTGCCCTTAGGCCGCCGATTCCGGCGACTTGTGGGTGTCCACACGCTCGATGACCTTCCAGGTCTTGAGCTTGGAAATCGGAGCGGTCTCTTCGATACGGACCGTTTCGCCTTCCTTGTAGACATTGCCCTCGTCATGGGCATGGTACTTCTTCGACCGGCGGATGATCTTGCCGTAGAGCGCATGCTTAACCTTGCGCTCCACGCGAACCACCACCGTCTTGTCGGTCTTGTCGGAAACCACCGTTCCCGTCAGCACGCGCTTGGGCATCGTGTGTTTCCTTTACTTCGCGGCCGAGCGCGAACGCTCGGTCTGCAGGGTCTTGATCTGCGCGATCGAACGACGGACTTCACGAACGCGGCTGGGCTTTTCCAGCTGGTTGGTGGCCGCCTGGAAACGCAGATTGAACTGCTCGCGCTTCAGGTTGTTCAGCTCGGTCGACAGCTCGTCGTCCGACTTGGTCTTGAGGTCTGCAACGTTGGCCACAGCTTAACCCTCCAGGTGCGAGGTGTCGCCGAGGCGGGCAACGACCTTCGTCTTGATGGGCAGCTTCATCGCGGCGCGCGAGAAGGCCTCTGCTGCGAGCGGACCGGGAACGCCGTCCAGTTCGAACAGGATACGGCCGGGAGCGACGCGAGCCGCCCAATATTCGACCGAACCCTTGCCCTTGCCCTGGCGGACTTCAGCCGGCTTCTTGGTGACCGGAACGTCGGGGAACACGCGGATCCACAGACGACCCTGACGGCGCAGGTGGCGCTGGATCGCGCGGCGAGCCGCTTCGATCTGGCGCGCGGTGATCCGCTCGGGCTCCAGAGCCTTGAGACCATAGGCGCCGAAGTTCAGCGCAGTGCCGCCCTTCGCATCGCCCTTGATCCGACCCTTGAAGGTCTTGCGGAACTTCATCTTCTTCGGTTGCAGCATGACGCTATTACCTTCTTATTCTCAGCGCGCCGGGCGCACGCCGGAGGTCTGAGCCTCCAGCATCAGCCGGTCGGTAGCCATCGGATCATGGCCGAGGATCTCGCCCTTGAAGATCCAGACCTTGATGCCGCAAACGCCATAGGCGGTGTGCGCCGTGGCTTCGGCATAGTCGACGTTCGCACGCAGGGTGTGCAGCGGAACGCGGCCTTCACGATACCATTCGACACGCGCGATCTCCGCGCCGCCCAGACGGCCGCCGCAGGTGATCTTGATGCCTTCGGCGCCCAGACGGAGAGCCGACTGCACCGCACGCTTCATGGCGCGACGGAAGGCAACGCGGCGTTCCAGCTGGTCGGCGATGCCCTGTGCGACGAGCTTCGAATCGATTTCCGGCTTGCGGATTTCGACGATGTTCAGCGACACGTCCGACGAGGTGAAGGCACCCAGCTTCTTGCGAAGCTTTTCGATGTCTGCACCCTTCTTGCCGATGATGACACCGGGACGGGCTGCGTAGATCGACACGCGGCACAGCTTGGCCGGACGCTCGATCACGACCTTCGAGATCGCGGCCTGCGGCAGGTTCTTCATGATGTACTGGCGGATCTTGAGATCTTCCAGCAGCAGGCGACCATAGTCGGCGCCTTCGGCGAACCAGCGGCTGTCCCAGGTACGGTTGATCTGCAGACGCAGACCGATCGGGTTGCTCTTGTGACCCATGTGCTTACGCCTCCGCTTCTTCGCCAGCTTCACGCACGACGATGCGCACGCGGCTGAAGGGCTTGAGGATCCGGGTCGACTTGCCGCGGCCGCGAGCGTGGAAGCGCTTCAGGGTGAAGCTCTTGCCCACCGATGCTTCCGCGACGACCAGGGCGTCGACGTCCAGATTGTGGTTGTTTTCCGCATTGGCGATGGCCGAAGCCAGCACCTTGCGCACGTCGACAGCCATCGCCTTCTTCGAGAAGGCGAGGATGTTGAGCGCGTCCTCGACCTTGCGGCCGCGGATCAGCGTGGCGACCAGGTTCAGCTTCTGGGCCGAACCACGGATCTGCGTGCCGACGGCGAGCGCTTCATTGTCGGCGACGCGACGGGGAGCCTTTTCCTTGCTCATTAGCGCTTGCCCTTCTTGTCGGCAGCGTGACCGGGGAAGAAGCGGGTCGGAGCGAATTCGCCCAGCTTGTGACCCACCATATCCTCGTTCACGAGAACCGGAACATGCTTGCGGCCGTTATAGACGTTGAACGTCAGGCCAACGAACTGCGGCAGGATGGTCGAACGGCGCGACCAGGTCTTGATCGGACCCGAGCGGCCATTGCTTTCCTGCGCGACTTCCGCCTTCTTCAGAAGGCTGAGGTCCACGAACGGACCTTTCCAGACGGAACGAGCCATCTCGCTTACCTCTTCTTCTTCGCGTGGCGGCTACGGATGATGAACTTGTCCGTTGCCTTGTTGTGACGGGTGCGCGCACCCTTGGTCGGCTTGCCCCACGGGGTGACCGGGTGACGGCCGCCCGAGGTCCGGCCTTCACCACCACCATGCGGGTGATCGACCGGGTTCTTCGCAACACCGCGCGTCAGAGGACGGATGCCGTTCCAACGGTTGCGGCCGGCCTTGGCAAGGTTGGTGTTGCCATTGTCGGGGTTCGACACGGCGCCAACGGTGCCCATGCAGTCCGAACGGATGTAGCGCTGCTCACCCGACGACAGACGCACCATGACCATGCCACGGTCGCGACCGACCAGCTGGGCATAGGTGCCTGCCGAACGGCAGAGCTGCGCGCCCTTGCCCGGCTTCATCTCGATGTTGTGGATGATCGTGCCGACCGGCATCTGACCCAGTTCCATCGCATTGCCCGGCTTCACGTCGGTCTTCTTGCCCGCGATGACCTTGTCACCGGGGGCCAGACGCTGCGGCGCAATGATGTACGCCTGCGTGCCGTCGGGATAGTTGACCAGCGCGATGAAGGCGGTGCGGTTGGGGTCATATTCCAGACGCTCGACCGTACCTTCAACGTCCCACAGGCGACGCTTGAAGTCGATGATACGATAGCGCTGCTTGTGACCGCCACCGATACCACGCGAAGTGACATGGCCCTTGTTGTTACGACCACCGGTCTTGCGCTTGCCTTCGGTCAGCGCCTTGACGGGCTTGCCCTTGTGCAGGCTCGACTTGTCGACGAGGATCAGGCCGCGCTGGGCCGGGCTCGTCGGATTATAGTGCTTGAGTGCCATCTATCTCGCCTCAAATACCGGTGGTGACGTCGATGGACTGACCTTCGGCCAGCGTGACGATCGCCTTCTTCACGTCGTTGCGCTTGTAGGGCTTGCCCTTCCAGCGCTTGACCTTGCCCTTCTGCACCAGCGTGTTGACCGCCTTGACGGTCACGCCGAACAGCGCCTCGACGGCAGCCTTGATCTCAGGCTTGGATGCGTCGTTGGCGACCTGGAAAACAACGGCGTTGTTTTCCGAGAGAAGGGTCGACTTCTCGGTGATGACCGGCGCGACAACGACGTCGAAGTGACGGTTGTCCACGGTCGCGGCTTCTTTCTTAGCCATTGAAACGGGCCTCCAGCTTTTCGACCGCGGCGCGGGTGAGCACCAGCGAGTCGGCCTTCAGGATGTCGTAGACGTTGGCACCAACGGCCGGCAGCAGATTGACGCCGACGATGTTGGCCGAAGCCTTGGCGAAGCTGACGTTCACGGCGTCGCCGTCGATGAACAGAACCTTGTTCAGGTTCAGCTTGGCCAGGTTGGCGACCAGCGCCTTGGTCTTGCCTTCGGCAACGTCGAGATTGTCGAGAATGATCAGCGAACCATCCTTGACCTTCGACGACAGCGCCATCTTCAGACCCAGCGCGCGAACCTTCTTGTTCAGCGAGGGGTTGAAGTCGCGAACGCGGGCACCGTGAGCCTTACCACCGCCGATGAAGACGGGAGCGCGGCGATCGCCGTGACGAGCGGTACCGCCGCCCTTCTGGCGACCGAACTTCTTGCCGGTGCGGGCGACATCCGAACGCTCGCGCGTGCCGCGGGCAGTGCCACGACGCTTTTCGAGCTGCCAGGTGACGACGCGGTGCAGAATGTCGGCGCGGGGCTCGAGGCCGAAAACGGCATCGTTGAGCTCCAGCTCACCGGCAGCTGCGGCGTCGAGGGTCTGTACATTGACCTTCATGGTTTAGCCCTCCTGGCCTTCGGTCGCTTCGGGAGCGGCCGCTTCCGCGGGCGTCTCGGCCGGCGCGGCATTGCTGTTTGCAGCCTGCTTCAGGCTGGCGGGATAGGGCGCGTCGGCGTGACGGGGAACCTTCACGGCGTCGCTGACGGTCAGCCAGGTGCCCTTGGCGCCCGGAACCGAACCCTTGACGAACAGCAGACCACGCTCGACGTCCGTGCGGACGATCTCGAGATTCTGCTGGGTCCGCTCACGATCACCCATGTGACCGGCCATCTTCTTGTTCTTGAAGACGCGGCCCGGATCCTGACGGTTACCGGTCGAACCATGCGCACGGTGGCTGATCGACACGCCGTGGGTGGCGCGCATACCGCCGAAGCCCCAGCGCTTCATAGCACCGGCAAAGCCCTTACCCTGGGTGTGACCGGCAACGTCGACCAGCTGGCCAGCGACGAAGTGGTCAGCGGCGATTTCGGCGCCGACGTCGAGGAGCGCATCCTCGGCGACGCGGAATTCGACCAGACGCGCCTTGGGTTCAACTTCCGCCTTGGCGAAGTGACCGCGCTGCGGCTTGGCGACATTCTTGGCCTTGGCAACGCCAGCGCCCAGCTGAAGGGCGACATAACCGTCGCGCTCGACTTCCTTACGTGCGACGACCTGCGTACCCTCAAGGCTGAGGACCGTGACGGGGACGTGACGTCCGTCGTCCTGGAACAGGCGGGTCATCCCGACTTTCTTAGCGATCACGCCAGTGCGCATCACTGATTACTCCCATAGAGGCCCGCCATAGCAGCGGGCGTATCCAACGAAAAAACCGCTCAGCATCTCTGCTTCGCGGCCCAACCCAATGTATAGATCACCCCGTCCGGGTTGGATGCCGATCCCTCTCGGGAAAGGCGACGGGGGACCAGGACCACGCGCCTTGACCGGTTCACCGGCGGGCCGTGCGGTATCCCTTGTGTCGTTTGAGCTTCCGCCCTCTCCAGAGAAGAGGAACAGAATACCCGATACCCCGCCTACCTTGCGGAAGGCGGGGACTTGCCGACCTTAGGCCAGCTTGATTTCGACGTTCACGCCGGCAGCCAGGTCCAGCTTCATCAGCGCGTCGACCGTCTGCGGCGTCGGCTGCACAATGTCAAGCATACGCTTGTAGGTGCGGACTTCGAACTGCTCGCGCGACTTCTTGTCGATGTGCGGACCACGGTTGACCGTGAACTTTTCGATGCGCGTCGGAAGAGGAATCGGACCGCGAATGAGGGCGCCGGTGCGGCGGGCGGTTTCGGCGATGTCGCCGGTCGCCTGATCGAGCACGCGATGATCGAACGCCTTGAGGCGAATGCGGATGTTGCTGTCCATTGTTCCTGTACCGATGCGAAAGAGCCAATAACCAGCGCATTTTCATGAATCAGCCGGAGCAGCCGTTGATTTACAAAAACACGCCAACAAAAAAATATCCGCCCCGTTTTGCCCTTCTAGCTCATTCGAGCCGGAGAAAGGCGATCCGGGGCGGGTAAAAAACTTCAGCGGCGCGAATCGGGCGATTCGCGCCGCTGCGGTCCTATATTACTTCGAGATCGTGCCGACAACCCCTGCGCCGACGGTACGACCGCCTTCACGGATGGCGAAGCGCAGACCCGAGTCCATGGCGATCGGAGCGATCAGCTTGACGCCGAGCTTCACGTTGTCGCCAGGCATGACCATCTCGGTGCCCTCGGGGAGGATCACTTCGCCGGTCACGTCGGTGGTGCGGAAGTAGAACTGCGGACGATAGTTCGCGAAGAACGGGGTGTGACGACCGCCTTCTTCCTTCGACAGCACGTAGACTTCGGCGTCGAATTCGGTGTGCGGGGTGACCGAGCCGGGCTTGGCCAGAACCTGACCACGCTCAACTTCTTCACGGCCCACGCCACGGATCAGCGCACCGATGTTGTCGCCGGCCTGACCCTGGTCGAGCAGCTTGCGGAACATTTCGACGCCGGTGACGGTGGTCTTCTTGGTGGGCTTGATGCCGACGATTTCGACTTCTTCACCAACCTTGACGATGCCGGTTTCGACGCGGCCGGTCACGACGGTACCACGACCCGAGATCGAGAACACGTCTTCGATCGGCATCAGGAAGGGCTTGTCGACCGGACGGTCGGGCTGCGGGATCCAGCTGTCGACGGCAGCCATCAGCTTCAGAACGGCGTCGTGGCCGATTTCCGGGGTCTTGTCCTGCAGGGCAGCGACAGCCGAACCGGCGATGACGGGGATGTTGTCGCCGTCGAAGTCGTACGAGCTCAGCAGCTCGCGGATTTCCAGCTCGACCAGCTCGAGGATTTCGGCGTCGTCGACCAGGTCAACCTTGTTCATGAACACGACGAGCTGCGGCACACCGACCTGCTTGGCGAGCAGGATGTGCTCACGGGTCTGCGGCATCGGGCCGTCGGTGGCCGAAACGACCAGGATCGCGCCGTCCATCTGGGCGGCACCGGTGATCATGTTCTTGACGTAGTCAGCGTGACCCGGGCAGTCGACGTGCGCGTAGTGACGGGCTTCGGTCTCATACTCGACGTGGGCGGTCGAGATGGTGATGCCGCGCTCGCGCTCTTCGGGAGCCTTGTCGATGTTGTCGTACGAGGTGAAGGTCGCACCGCCGGTTTCGGCGAGAACCTTGGTGATCGCCGCGGTCAGCGAGGTCTTACCATGGTCAACGTGACCGATGGTGCCGATGTTGCAGTGCGGCTTATTCCGCTCAAACTTAGCCTTAGCCATTTTATCCTACCTTCTAATCAAAATCAGCTTGGGTCTGACCGCTCGGCCGCGCCTCGCGAAGGCGCGTCCATAGCAGCATATTCACAGATTACCAGCCCCTATCCGAGCCGATTGCACGGCCCGGACAGGGAAACTCGTTAGGCCATCTTCGCCTTGACTTCGTCCGCAACATTCTGCGGCACTTCGTCATAGTGCGAGAAGATCATCGAGTAGTTCGCGCGGCCCTGGGTGAAGGAACGCAGCGAGTTCACATAGCCGAACATGTTGGCCAGCGGGACCATCGCCTCGACCACCTGCGCGTTGCCGCGCGTATCGGTGCCCTGGATCTGGCCACGACGGCTGTTCATGTCGCCGATGACGTCGCCCAGATATTCTTCCGGGGTCACGACTTCGACCTTCATGACCGGCTCGAGCAGGGTGATGCCCGACTTCTGCGCCGCTTCGCGCATCGCGGCGCGGCCGGTGATTTCGAACGCCAGCGCCGACGAGTCGACGTCATGGTACGCACCGTCATAGAGCAGCACTTCGAAGTCGATGATCGGGAAGCCGATCAGCGAACCGGTGGCAGCGGTTTCGCGCATGCCCTTTTCGATCGCGGGGATATATTCCTTGGGAATGTTACCGCCCTTGATCTCGTCCTTGAAGACGAAGCCCGAACCACGCTCGCCGGGGGTCAGCTTGACCTTGATACGGCCGAACTGACCGGTACCGCCCGACTGCTTCTTGTGGGTGTAGTCGACGTCGACGGCCTTCTTGAGATATTCGCGATAGGCCACCTGCGGCGCACCGACATTCGCCTCGACCTTGAACTCGCGCTTCATGCGGTCGACCAGGATTTCGAGGTGAAGTTCGCCCATGCCCTTGATGATGGTCTGGCCCGATTCGTGATCGGTCGAGACGCGGAACGAGGGATCTTCGGCGGCCAGGCGGTTGAGGGCAACGCCCATCTTTTCCTGGTCGGCCTTGGTCTTGGGCTCCACCGACAGTTCGATGACCGGCTCGGGGAATTCCATCCGCTCCAGGATGATCGGCTGGCGCTCGGCGCACAGCGTATCACCGGTGGTGGTTTCCTTCATGCCGGCCAGCGCGACGATGTCGCCGGCATAGGCGGTGTCGATGTCTTCACGGCTGTTCGCATGCATGAGGAGCATACGGCCGATCTTTTCCTTCTTGTCCTTCACCGAGTTCAGGTAGGTGCCCTTGGTCAGGGTGCCCGAATAGATGCGCAGGAAGGTCAGCGAGCCGACGAACGGGTCGTTCATGATCTTGAACGCCAGGCCCGAGAAGGGCGCGTCGTCCGAGGTCGGACGGCTGTCGGGGGTTTCGCCGTCCATCTTGACGCCCTGGACGTCTTCGATGTCGAGCGGGCTCGGCAGATAGTCGACGACGGCGTCGAGCAGCGGCTGAACGCCCTTGTTCTTGAACGCCGAACCGCACAGCACCGGCACGAAGGCGTGACCCAGCGTACCCTTGCGGATCAGCTTCTTGAGGGTCGCGGTGTCGGGCAGATTGCCTTCCAGATAGGCTTCCATCGCGGCATCGTCCTGCTCGACGGCAAGCTCGATCAGCTTTTCGCGATATTCGGCAGCCTTGTCGGCGAGGTCGGCCGGAATTTCTTCATAGTAGAATTCGGCGCCCAGGCTCTCATCCTTCCAGATGATCGCGCGGTTCTCGACCAGGTCGACCAGGCCCTTGAAGTCCGACTCTGCGCCGATGGGCAGATACAGGACGGCCGGGGTCGCGCCCAGACGGTCGATGATCGTCTGCACGCAATAATAGAAGTCGGCACCGGTGCGGTCGAGCTTGTTGATGAAGCACATCCGCGGAACCTTGTACTTGTCCGCCTGGCGCCACACGGTTTCCGACTGCGGCTCAACGCCGGCAACGCCGTCGAACGCGGCAACCGCACCGTCGAGGACGCGCAGCGAGCGTTCGACTTCGATGGTGAAGTCGACGTGGCCGGGGGTGTCGATGATGTTCAGGCGGTGGTCGTTCCAGATGCAGGTCGTTGCAGCCGAGGTGATGGTGATACCACGCTCCTGCTCCTGCTCCATCCAGTCCATGGTCGCGGCGCCGTCATGGACTTCGCCGATCTTGTAGGACTTGCCGGTGTAGTAAAGGATACGCTCGGTCGTGGTGGTCTTGCCGGCGTCGATATGCGCCATGATACCGAAATTGCGATAGCGTTCGAGCGGATGGCTGCGGGCCATGATGCTTCTCCGTTGCCGGCGCGCCGGCGGTTGG
The DNA here is from genome assembly GCF_056859495.1 of Sphingobium sp. L-44. Classification (NCBI taxonomy): domain Bacteria; kingdom Pseudomonadati; phylum Pseudomonadota; class Alphaproteobacteria; order Sphingomonadales; family Sphingobiaceae; genus Sphingobium; species Sphingobium sp. L-44. Next base: position 50,282 of record NZ_JBSXOQ010000056.1, read on the forward strand.
GGATTCGTTAATTCTGCGCGTGGCCCCTAAACCAATCCGTTCGCCATGGGTAGCCACCCACGGCGAACGGACCGATTTTGGAAACCAAATAACAAGGCGGGCACATAAGCGCCCGCCCTGCTGTTACCAGCGGTAGTGCGAGAAGGCGCGGTTCGCTTCCGCCATGCGGTGCGTATCTTCGCGCTTCTTGACGGCATTGCCGCGGTTGTTGGCAGCGTCCAGCAGCTCACCCGACAGACGGGCAGCCATGGTGGTTTCGCTGCGGTTGCGCGAAGCCGTGATCAGCCAGCGGATCGCCAGCGCCTGGGCGCGCTCGGGGCGCACTTCGACGGGGACCTGGTAAGTCGCACCGCCGACGCGGCGGCTGCGGACTTCGATGCCGGGCTTCACATTGTTCAGCGCGTCATGGAACATGCCGATCGGGTCCTTCTTGGACTTCGCTTCGACAGTGTCGAGCGCACCGTAAACGATGGACTCGGCGACGGCCTTCTTGCCGTCCTGCATGATGCTGTTCATGAACTTCGACAGCACGATATCACCGAACTTGGGATCCGGCAGGATAACGCGCTTTTCGGGGCGACGACGACGTGACATATTACTGTTCTCCCCTTACTTCGGACGCTTGGCGCCGTACTTCGAACGGCTCTGCTTGCGATCCTTGACGCCCTGGGTATCCAGAACGCCGCGAAGAACGTGATAGCGCACGCCCGGAAGATCTCGCACACGGCCGCCACGGATCAGCACGACGCTGTGTTCCTGGAGGTTGTGGCCTTCACCCGGGATGTAGGTGATGACTTCGCGCTGGTTGACCAGACGCACCTTCGCCACCTTACGGAGAGCCGAGTTCGGCTTCTTCGGGGTCGTCGTGTAGACACGGGTGCAAACGCCACGCTTCTGCGGGTTCGCATCCATCGCAGGGACCTTGGACTTGGTCTTCTGCAGTTCGCGGCCCTTGCGGACCAGCTGGTTGATTGTTGGCATGAAGCCCTTCACCTTTTCAGTTACTTTACCGGACGCCACCTGCGTTCCTGACCGGCCGGAATCACGAAAATTCCGAACGGCAAAGGCCCCCGACGGACAAGATCCGCCCGGAGCCGCAGGGACAGCCGATAATGTTCAGCTCTAGTGCTTGCCCCGGAAAGCGACGGGAAAACGAGTCTTCCAGACGCATAGCGCGGGGCAGCGGCCCTATAGCGACGGGGGACGGAAGGGTCAAGCACGGCGCCCGAAGGCGCGCGGAGATGCGCGCGCCACATAGTGAATGACTTTTTAGCATTTTGCTAACATGCTGCAGATTATGGGATCTTTCCCCGCAGCCCCCATATCCAGATGGACCAGTCGTGATTGCACTTTCCCGCATTAGCGGCGAATTCCACAGCCCGGAACGGGAGGCCGCCTTCCAGGCCGATCGACTGCCCGAATCGCGGCGCCATGCCCATCTGCTCTTCGCCTTGTCGGCGCTGCTCAATACCCTCTTCCTGCTGAGCGACTGGCGCTTTGCCGGCACGGCCCATTTCTGGGTCGCGGTGCCCGCCCGCCTGGTCGTGGTCTTCTGGTCGCTCGTCAGCCTGGGCCTGTGCCGCTACATGCACAGTTTCAAGGCGGTCGAACGCATCTGTTTCGTCTGGCAATGCATCACCGCCATCGGCGTCGCCTTCCTCGTCTCCTCACGCAGCGACATCGCCATCTTCGTCCTGGTGATGCTGCCGCTCGTCTTCTATCTGGTGGTGCCGACCAGCTTCCGGGGAAATGTCGGCGGCGGCCTGGGCTGCGGCGTCGCGCTGCTGATCGGCTATCTGGCCCCCGCCCCTCTATCGCCGACCATGCCCGGCATGATCATGGCGGTGCTGATGCTTCATTGCGGCATGTGGATCGCGATCGCCCGCACCAACCGGCTGCAGCGGTTGGAATGGACCGCCAGCCAGGACGCGCAGGCCGCCCGCGTCGCGCTCGCTGCCAATGGCGAAGCGCTCGAACGGCTGTTCATGACGGTGCCGCTGCCGCTGATCGTCATCCGCGACGACGGCACCGTCCTGCGCATGAACGATTCCGCCGCACGCAATCTGGGCACCGCGGACGATGTCGCCCGACTGGCGCTGATCGTCGACCATGCCCCGCCGCTGCGCCTGCTCGACCGGCTGACGCGGGGCGACAGCATCGACAATGACGAATGCTGCCTCGCCAATGACGAAGGCATTATCCGCGATGTCCTGCTGGGCGCCCGCCCGATCCTGCTCGCCGGCGAACAGTGTATCCTTGCCAGCATCGTCGACATCACCGACCGCAAGCAGGCCGAACGCCATCTTGCCCATCTGGCGATGACCGACGCCCTTACCGGCCTCGCCAACCGATCCCATTTCATGGCCAGCCTGATGCAGGCGGCGCAGTCGACCGAACGATCCGGCGGCCAGATTGTGGTCGTGCTGATCGACGTCGACGAATTCAAGCGGATCAACGACAGCGCCGGCCATGATGCCGGCGACGCCCTGCTGTGCGCCGTGGCGGAACGGCTGCGCGACTCGGTACGCCCCGCCGACATGATCGCGCGCATGGGCGGCGACGAGTTCGCCGTCATCCTCACCCGCCTGCGCGGCCTGGCCGACCTCGACACCATCCTCAGCCGCATGATCGCGCGCCTGCACATGCCGCTGCGCCATGGCGGGCGGGACATTGATTGCCGCGTCAGCATGGGCGTCGCCCTCTATCCCGACCATGCCGGCGACATGATCGACCTGATGAAGCATGCCGACATCGCGCTGTATGAGGCGAAGAATAGCGGACGCGGACGTGCCTGCCTGTTCGAGCCCGGCCTGCTGGAAAGCTGGCAGACCGAGGCGCGGATGCTGGAACGGGCCCGCGACGCGCTCGCCCATGCCCAGCCCGTGCCCTGGTATCAGCCAAAGGTCGACCTGCAGGATGGCCGCGTCATCGGCTTCGAGGCGCTGCTGCGCTGCGTCCGCCCGGACGGCACGCTGATGATGCCCGACCAGATATTGGCCGCCTTCGAACATCCCGAATTGGGCCGCAAGATCACCGAGCGGATGATCGATCAGGTGCTGGCCGATTGCCGGGCCTGGACCAGCGCTGGCATCGATTTCGGCCATGTCGCGGTCAATGTCCCCGGCGTCGAACTGCATGACCGCGCCTTCCCCGACCGGCTGCTCGCCCGCCTCGCCCATGCCGATGTCGAACCGCGCCGGATCGAGCTGGAAGTCACCGAATCCGTCTTCCTCGGCCGCAATGTCGATGTGGTGGAACGCAATCTTCAGCGCCTCAGCCAGGCGGGCATGGCCATCGCCCTCGACGATTTCGGCACCGGCTACGCCTCGCTGTCCCACCTCAAGCAATTCCCGATCGACGTCATCAAGATCGACAAGGGCTTCGTGCGCGACCTGGAAACCGACCCGGATGATGCCGCCATCGTGCGCACCGTGCTCAACCTCGCCTACAGCCTGGGCGTGAAGACCGTCGCCGAAGGTGTCGAAACGATTGAACAACTGGAATATTTGCGATCAGGTGGTTGCCATTATGGCCAGGGCTATTATTGGAGCGCTGCCGTTCCGGCATCGCAATTACCCAGCTTTCTTGAGCCCTCCCGCTTCGCCCGCCGAAGCTGAAGCGGATCGCGAAAAATATTTTCAAAGCCAGGGAACCAAATGGGACGAAGATCATTTCGTCCCGGTTTAGCTTCGACTCGTCACGAGTCCGCGGCTGTGGATTCGCGCGTCCGATCTTCTTTTGCTACCGGCCCGACTCACCGAAATAAATAGTTACGGGGTCGCAATTGTCGCAGCGCAAGAAGAAGGGGGTCGCCACCCTCTGGGCCAGGCTCAGTGCCTTGTGCCCGGAGCGGGAAATCTTCCTGCGCTCGGGCGGCCAGGTAAAGTTCATCCGCATTTCCAAGCGCGCCCAGCTCATGGCCCTCGGCATCCTGTCGACCGGCCTGGTCGGCTGGGGCGCGGTTACCGTATCGATGCTCGCCAGCAGCGCCGCCGTCGCCCATGACCGCGCGATGCTGGATGCCAAGGGCGCGGCCGTGGCCAGCAAGGCACGCAAGGTCGACGGCTATCGCAAGTCGGTGAACGACCTCGCCCATGACCTAGAAGCGCGCCAGGATTTCATCGACGATCTCTACAAGACCCATTTCGGCGAGTCTGGCGATGCCGCAGCCAATGCCCCGGTCGGCAAGGCGGACGCCGCCACCGAAAAGGGCGGCCAGGGCAAGCTCGACGCTAAGATCAGCATGGCGCCCGAAGCCGCACCGCTGATGCAGGTCGATGCCCGCCAGCGCCGCTTCGCCGCCCTGCTGACCAGCGCCGTGGAAGCCCGCGCGCAGAAGGCGGCCGCCGCAATCCGCAGCTTCGGCCTCAATCCCGACGCGCTCGCCCGCAATGCGGCCCGCGCCCAGGGTGGCCCGTTCGTGCCCTGGCATGGCGACGAGGATGCGATGCCGGCCGAGCTGGAAAAGCTCGCCACCGCGCTTTCCCGCATGGAATTTCTGGAAACCAGCCTGCTGCGCATTCCCTCGGGCCAGCCGACCGGCACGCCGATGCTCAGCAGCTCCTATGGCTATCGCCGCGACCCGTTCAACGGTCACGCCGCCTTCCATGCCGGGCTCGACTTTCCCGGCCGCTATGGCCAGCCGATCCTGGCCGCCGCCCCCGGCAAGGTCAGCTATGTCGGCCAGCGCAGCGGATACGGCAATGTCGTGGAAGTCACCCATGGCAATGGCATCATGACCCGCTACGCCCACCTGTCCGGCTTCAACGCCCGTGTCGGCCAGCAGGTCGCGCGCGGTGACCAGATCGCCCGCATGGGCTCCACCGGCCGCTCGACCGGCACGCATCTTCATTTCGAGGTGCGCGTCAACGGCGATCCCATCAATCCCCGCCGTTTCCTCGAGGCCCGCAAAGATGTTCTCCAAGTCCAGCAAATCGCCACGGCCCGTCTCGCCGATGTCGGCAACCGGGGCTAAGCACACCCCCTTCTCGCTGATCGGCAGCGACGTGACGATCACCGGCAATCTCGCCGCGACCGTAGACCTGCATGTCGATGGCGTGATCGATGGCGACATTCGCTGCGCCGCGCTGGTCCAGGGGCCCGACAGCCGCATCATCGGCCATGTCACCGCCCAGAGCGCGCGCCTGGCGGGCCTGGTCGACGGATCGATCAGCGCCGAGGAACTGGTGGTCGAAAGCACCGCCCGCATCACCGGCGACGTGACCTATGAGCGGATCACGATCGAGGCCGGCAGCCGGGTCGAAGGCCGTTTTGCCCACAAGGATAATGGCCCGGTCGCGGCCGGCGACCTCAAGCTCATCACCAGCGACAGCGCCGCCTAAGCGCTCAGTTGACCGGCGCGCGCCGCCGGTAGCTCAGCGCCTCAGCCACATGCACCCGGCCGACCTGCTCCGCGCCGGCCAGGTCGGCGATGGTGCGTGCCACACGCAACACCCGCGTATAGCCGCGCGCCGACAGCTTCATCGCGGCGGCGGCCTGCGCCAATAATTGCCGCCCGGCCTCGTCCGGCCCGGCCACATCCTCCAGCCGCTCGCCATCCACCTCGGCATTGGTCCGCACCTTGCTGCCGGCATAGCGCCGGGTCTGCAGCGTGCGCGCCGCCGCGACACGCGCGGCCACCTCCGCCGATCCCTCGGCCGGCGGCGGCAGCACCAGATCGGCCGCCGTCACCACCTGCACCTCGACATGCAGGTCGATGCGATCGAGCAGCGGCCCGGACACCTTGGCCTGATAATCGCTGGCGCAGCGCGGCGCGCGCGAACAGGCCAGCGCCGGGTCGGACAGATGGCCACAGCGACAGGGGTTCATCGCGGCGATCAGCTGCACCCGCGCCGGGAAGGTGACATGGGCATTGGCCCGCGCCACGCTGACCTCGCCGCTCTCCAGCGGCTGGCGCAGCGAATCGAGCACCACCCGCTGGAATTCCGGCAGTTCATCCAGGAACAGCACGCCGATATTCTCTCCAGAGTGTCTCGAGTCTCTCATCCAGCATCCCTCCGCCTGGCATAGCCATGATGACGCTCGACATAATGGTGACTCATAGATGTCATCTCAATCTGTAGTCTCAAAACAGCCAGATTTTCTCACCCCGACATGTCCGGAAACACGACGCTTTATCGAGTGAATGACCGAGTTCGAAGTTCATCTTCGAACTCGGTCATTCGCAACCGCCGCAGGCGGCTGATAGGGTGATATCGTCAAACGCGAAGATAAACTGTTCACCGTTCAATCAAGGAACTTATCCCTGAGGATCCTTTGCGGTGTTGAAGAAAATTGCGGTGACGCTATTGGTTGCATGGCTCGTCCGCAAAATCGGATGAGTGAGGCTGGTTACCTCAACTGCCGCGTGCCCGACGAGATACTCTCGTCCGGGTGGCTGCGCTATGTCCAAGGTTCTGCCTAAAGGTGCAGCGCCTGCGACACGCGCGCAGGGACTAACCACGCCCGGATCTGGCTCGTGGGGACCATCATGCTACTATTAATCGATATTTGCTTGATGCACCGATTGTATTCGCTCGGTCTGAGTATCCGTAAATCAAATCTCGCCCTGCCTTCAAACAGGGGTTTCTCATGCTGGTTGTGACAGCGGAGATTTGGCCGGATGGTGATGAAAGCAAATCACATGAGATCGGATATATATTTGCATCTAACGAGGCAGATATAGATGGTGCCTCGGCTTACGAGGCGCGTATTCTGCAGAATTGCAGCGAGCATCTCTCTACTGCAGCGATTGATCGATATGTCCTTGCGTTTCGCGAGCGAAGCGATGGTGTCTGGGGGCTTGTTGCAGAAATCTTGAACTCAGCGGGCATTACCGCCGGCCACGGGATCAATCCGATCGTCGCGCAACAGCTTCAATCCGCGCTCGCCGAAAACAAGAAGGGTAACGAGGATGCGTAGCTACGCTGTTGATCGATACCGGGGGGTCGACTTGGGTTGGGATGGCATATTTAAGAAGCTCATCCGTGAGCTCAAAAAGGATAACCCATCCGTTCTCCTTCTGGATGCTCAGCAAAAAGCTGGCGCCCTGTATGTCTATGTAGCGCGCAGTGGACCTCGATCTGAGGAGCTAATTGCTCGCGCGACTAGAGAGTCGAGGACTGTTTGCCAGCTATGTGGAAAAGATGGAGTTCTCAGGCAGAACCACTTTGGGGTGTATCAAGTTAGATGTGCCGCACATGGTCGTGGATGGCGCGAACCTCCGGAGCTTCCAATGTTTCCAGCTGAGAAAATTCGATGCTGTTGCGATGCTCCGGACTGCATAGTGCGGCCAGCGCAGCATGAAGGAGCGCCAAACATGCGGCAAAAGTAAGACGGTTTTTAGACGCGCATTAAATTTATTTGTAGGCCGCTCAGGCGAAGTGACGCATTCTATAGCCTGAGATATTCAATTTTGGTCGATTGCCAACAGAACCTTGATGATAGATTTGTTTGTCATTTCTACATTATGACATTCTAACTGATCTAAGTTGATATCGCTAAGCGAAGCAAACCGTTCCATATCGGCTTTCGCTTGACGATATAGGCGACGGCGCGCCTCCTCCGTTGACTGCTCTATCAATGAGATTGGATTGCTGCTGCGGAGTTCTCGCCCAAGCGGACTGTCCTCAACGAGTAGCCTTAATCCCGTTTCCAAAGTACGCATCCGGTGAGGAGCGCGGTTACTGACGGTTTGCTGGGGGATTTGGCATCTTACTTGCCGAGGAAGGCCTCGACGCCTTCTTGAGCGAGCACATCGCGGAATGCAGCATCGGCATCGCGGTCGGTGGGGAATAGATTGTCCCAGACCGTCGAGGTGCCGTGCTCGTTGACGACCTCGAGGGACCAACCGCGCTCGGTGGCGAGCCGCACGATGTTGATGGTCAGCCGTACGCCCGCCTGTTCGATGGACCGGCAGAGATAGGATTCAATCAGTTCGGGTTGCGGGCCAAATTCCATGCCGTGATGCTATGAGATCACGGCTCCAGCTTCAACGCTGTTGGTTTCCAATTCCATGGGAGTAGATCGCCAAGCCGATTAGCCGGATGATCGGCGATGCGGGCGAGGACGTCAGCGAGCCAAGCCTGGGGATCGACGTCGTTGAGGCGGCAGCTCTGAATGAGTGAAAACATGATGGCGGCGCGCTGACCACCGCGATCGGAGCCGCAAAATAGCCATGCTTTCCGCCCGAGTGCCATCGCCCGTTCATTCTGCCCATGTCGGTGGTGACACGCCTCGAAGAGGAGACCCGGATCGGCAAGGGCGGGACCCTGGCGGGACAGCTCTCACGGCTCGACCTGGTGGTGCTCGATGAGCTTGGATATCTGCCGTTCGCGCGCTCTGGCGGCCAGCTCCTGTTCCACCTGATCAGCAAGCTCTACGAACGTACCAGCGTCGTCATCACGACCAACCTCGCCTTCGGCGAGTGGCCTACCGTGTTCGGTGACCCCAAAATGACGACGGCTCTGCTCGACCGGGTCACCCATCACTGCGATATCGTCGAGACCGGCAACGACAGCTGGCGCTTCAAAAACCGCAGTTAGCCGCCACTCTCACCATAGCTTCAGAACGGACTTGCGCTGGGTGCGCCTCCGGCCGGGCTACGCCCGACCTCCACCGCACCCAGCGCAGGGCGCTCCCCACAACCGTTTGCCTAATCTCGAAAAGGGGGTCCCTCTTCAACGCCGATACGGGGTCCCGTTTGCGCGCCGTTTGACACCCACGGCCCTTCCGGCATTCCAGACCGGGCGTTTGGTGGGGACGAATTCAGTTTCAGGCATCTCCATGATCATTCTCCTATGGCCACATTGGCCATCTGTAGAACGCTTGCCGGCGAGGACGGGGGTGAGAATGGCTTGGGGCTTGTGCCGACCAACTCAAGGCGTTCCGGAGAACGGACTTGAATGACCGCTCCTGCCCGAACCGACCATCCTCGGTTCGTTGAGCGGCCCGGCGGAAGTGCGCCCATCTAAGCCGTTCGACAGCGATATGGCCGCGCCTAGAACCGGACATTCAGGCTTCGATTGGGTCCGGGACAACGCGCCGTTCCCGAGTTCCGTACTGAACGTCAGTTTAAACTGGCCGACCTCGTCCGCTCAATGCGGGATCGCGCTCGGCTTCTGCTGCTTCGCCACCCATTTTTCATGCAGTTCGATATGATAGGGATTGAGGCCGAGGTGAATGGCCTGGGTCGCTTCGGCGAACGCGCGCAAGCTACCGCGATGTTCGAACCCCTCGAACTTTGCGTGCTCGCCGCCCAGCTCCTTCCAGGTCAGGCCAATATCGATCCGGGAAAACGCCTCATATCCCGTCAAGAGGATCACAGGGTTGCGCATTTCGCCATTCGCATCAGGCCGACGGCACCATTTGACGAATGGTGCGAGCAGCTTGAGCTCCTCTGGAATGAAATGATCGCGCAGCACCGATATCACAATGACAGCGCCTTCAATCTTCTTGGCGATCGCGCGAAGCTTCGTCAGATCCTGGGCCGTGATGAGCGGGCCGGTGCCGAATGATTTTGCCTCGCAGATGATCAGCTCAGGATCGCATTGAGGCCCATATCGCTCCGGCGATCGCAGCGCGACGAAGTCGGCCTCCGCCTCGATCCCGTCAAAGCTCAGCGAAAGTGCCGTCGCATAGGATATGGGATCGTGGCTCATGTGCATGTTGCTGATCACCTTCAGCGCCAGCAACGCGCCATATGAACCGCGAGCATAATCCGGAACCGCGAACGGGCCAACCACGCGAAACGACCAATTTCCGTTATTCTTCGCGAGGTTCGCTTGCGGGAAGGGGTAAGCGCGCTGGCAGCGTTCGCAGATGACGTCGTAATCGACGGCCGTGAGCGAGTGCCAATTGAGATTGGCGCAGTTTGGGCATTTCGATTGTACCCCGAGGCGGATCACGTTGCGCGACGTGAAGTCACTAAGGCTGTTGACGCCAAGGCCCTGTTTCTTGCGGCGCTCGATCAAAGCGTGCCAATCGCGAACCGACTTCGACCGGCGATCGAACAGCTCCTCGGTTTCCGTATCGCCAGCGCCCTTGCGGCGAATGCCGCCAGCCATGGTGTTCAATGTCTCGAGCGTCTCGGGATCAGCCAGTAAACGGACGCCCCAAAGGCCATCGAGATGACCGAGAATCTGCTTGGCGATATGACCCGGTTCAGACAGGCGTGCGTCGATCCCGTAACGTTTAAGCGCCGAAATGACGGCGCTCTCGGGGGAGGGGATCGTCAGCCTGGCTGAGAGATCCTTGAAGCGTTGGCCGATCGACCAGCCTTCCCGGCCGACCATCACCGGCTCGCGGAACCCCTGGATCATCGTAAAATAGGGATCGAAGGTGTTGAATGGCAGGGTCGTACCGAGATGATCAGTATGGAAACGCGACGGATGGATTGTGTTCACCCAGCGCAGATCGCTCGACCCATGTTCTTCGGCAAATTCAGGAGACAGAGTCTCGAACGTCGCTACGAGGCTGGTCTCATCGACCGGCAGCGTAATCCGCTTCTCCGCAGATTTGATCGCCAACGGCCCCTGTTCTCGGGTGCCGTCGTAGCGGTCCTGTGCCCGCCAGATCGGCGTGCGCCAGAATTTGGAGACGAGGGCGGTCTGGGGCAGATCACCAGCAATCTCCTGCGCCAAGGCATTTGCCCGCGCCTCGGGGATAGAGCGTGCAAACTCGATGGTGCCATGGTGCATCACGCCATGCGGATTGCCTTTGATCGGGCGATGTTCGAGTCGCAGGATCGCGCGCAATTCCGGCAGAAGCTCGGTCCACCAGTCGATCGGCACCGGCAGAACCCACCGCGGTTCGGAGCGCATGTTCCATAGATCGATGCAGTCGAGCGAACTGACCGGATCAAAGACGAACAGCGTCAGGTCGTTCCGCAAGGTCGACTCCACCTCAACCTTGTAGCGGGTGAAGCGCATTGGCGTGAGATCGCCCCTCTTGAATGCGCTGAGCCACGCCTCGGGCGTCGCCGCGCATTCTCGAGGTGCAAAAACGGACCGATAATTCGCCCGAAAATAATCGACCAACTTGCCGGTGGGATAACAGCCGAAGACTGCTTCAGTCAGTAGCGAGCCCTTCTGAGGCTCTACGAGCAGGGCTGGCTGCGACTGTTTCATTTCGAAGCGGAGTTCGCGCGTATAGATGTCGCGCATGGCATCAACGATGCTGAGGCCAAATTTGGGTTCGGCCCAGTCGCGGTTGTGCTCCTTAGCCATCAGGCCGTTGAGCGAAAGCACCCGCGTGCCTATGGCATGCTTCCGACGGAAAGCCTCGAGTCCGGCGGCCTCCAACAGGCCGTCCTCCGCCTCGACATAGGCGTCGGGCTCAAAATAGCGGATATAGCCGCGTGTGACCTCGCGCGCATTGTTCTTGAGACCATGCTGATCCCGCCATGCGACTGGAAGGCTAGTCATCACCGGAATGATCGGATTATGGGCACCGCCCCATAGGCATGCAGATATCCGCATGAACTTGCGAATGGCACGGGCATCGTTCGGCCGTGTCAAAAGCGCGATCCGTGCGGGCCGCAGCTTTAGCGTTGCTGATAAGTCATGCATCGCAAGACCCTCGGCCGCTCGATCCTAAAATCGCGGAAGACATTCTTGGACCATAGCTCGTCAGACCGTCAGCGCAACGACTTGCTCAGCGGGATTGGCTGCTCGGTCGCAGGCTCGAAAATCTCCGCGAGAGATCGCGTTTTCCACAGCGCATGTAAATCATCCGTAGCTAAACGAGAGTCTCCTTCAAGCGATTAGTCGCTCATAAACGGCTAGTCCGCAAACGGCCAGTCCTGCGGGTTCCGGGAACGATCATCAGTGCTCCAGGAATGGCAGGTGTTGAATAGGGACCTGCCGTTCCCGGCGCGGCTCGCAAAGGTCACGTCCGTCAATGTGGTGTAATTTCGGTGCTGGCCATCGGGCTGCATTTTCAGGCGGCCTTGGGTGTAATCTGTAGCGGCTGAACCTCCTCGGTTATGGGTGTGGCAAGGGCGGCCATGCCCTCGATCTGCAT
>NZ_JBSXOQ010000057.1:0-14119 GCF_056859495.1 Sphingobium sp. L-44
CTTCAAAAACAGCTCTGCCAAGCAGGCCAGAACCCAAAGGAGAAAACCACGGGTTGACCCACCCATGACACCCGAAACATAATCCGCAGACGGGTCACTTCTCGATGGAAAACCCGGGTCACTTCTCAGTGGAAATCAACAGGTGAACAGCCGGCGGACGTTTTGCCAGCCGCCAAGACATTCGATGTAGTACCGCGATACCAGCCCACCCATCGAGTGGCCGATAAGAATGACCTTCGCAGCGTCATTCCCCGAGGCTTTGCGCCAATTGGCCAGCTTCTCATCGACGAAGGTAGCCAGCCGCTTGGCGCTGACACGGTTGTCGCGACGCCAGTCGTAAGCGAACGGGAAGAAATTCTCTCCCTGCCTCAGCCCTACTGACTGCCGCAGCATCTGCCCGAAACCACCGTACAGATCGGACTTCATGAGCCCTGGGATCATGGAAATGCCACCAATCACCTCTCCCGGTCGAATCCCATCTCCAAGATCAATGTCGTGTGATTCGCTTGAGATGATTAGATCTTCAAGCTGATGCTCTCGCAGCGTCTTTAGAATGAAACCCGACGTTAAATTCCAAAGGACTTTGCCTCCCCGGACCAATGTGGATCCGGCTATCCCAGGCAGAAATATGACAACGTCAGGAAATGTGCTGCTCATACGTCCCAAAATAAAGTTTCATATGCGGATTTTCCATCTCAAGACTTTCTTGTGCATACCCTGCTCGTTGTCCAGCACCGAAATGGTCAGCAGTTTGTTGTGTTGGCCCCAGCATCCTTGCGCTTGGCTGCACCTCGCATGTGCCGCTCATCTGAGTAGCTTGATGCTCGAAGGGCTCTTCGCTTCGATCGGGCTATCGCCTCGCGCTAATCAGACGCCCGCCTTCCTCTGAACCTTTGCTTGCCCGACTCTGCCCCACATCTTCGAGATGCGAAGATGTAGGGCAGCATCACGAATTCATCAGAGCCAGCGAACCCGGCCGGTCGACAGTTCGTACACGGCGCCCACGACCTTCAACTCTCCACGCTCCTGCGGCTCGATCAGCATAGGCTCCGAGAATTTCTGCAGGCGTTCGACCATCCGCCGGACATTTTCCTCGACAGCGGTATCGACCAACTTGTCTTCACCGACATTGCGCTGAGCAGCCAGAACGGCCGGTACGATCGGCTCGATCATACGGGCGATGCTACCCGGAAAGCGTGTGTCCTTCGTCACGACGTCGGCTGCAGCCGCAACAGCGCCGCACTTCTCATGCCCCAACACGACGATGAGCGGCACCTTCAGCACGGCCACCGAATATTCGATGGAGCCCATGCCGGCGGTGTCCACGTTGTTACCGGCAGTCCGGACAATGAACAGTTCGCCGAGGCCGGCACCGAACAGCTGTTCTGGACCAACGCGAGAGTCCGAACAGCCCACCAGCGTCGCGAACGGCTGCTGACCTTCTGCGAGCGCCAGTCGCCGCTCGCGTGACAAGTCGGCCGGCACCGGCGCATCAGCTACGAATGCCTCATTGCCGTCGACCAAGCGCTGCAGGGCCTCGTCCGGTGTCGGTTGCGTGCTAATTACGCTTGCAGTTGCCACTTCTTACTCCTTCACATGAATGGGCGCGCGAGGCAGATAAGAACCGTCTGTCGCCGGCGCCCAACTCGATCGTAACGATTGATTTCCGTCCCTTTACGGCCTGTTGGAGGGTGTAACGGCTGCGTCTGTCCTTTGATCCCCTACCCTACCACTGCGTTCCCGCCACAGGAGGAAGCGGCCCCGGGCTCTTCCTCCCCAGAGACTCCAAAAGGTCGATTTCGATCGTCCTACACATCGTTGATAGCGGCACGTCATGGACGGTGTTGGCAAACGGGTCCGTCAGATCCTGCCCGATCCGCAACGCAGCCAGGAAGATCATCCCGATCAGGGTCGACCCGATTGGCGTGTAAAGATCCAGCGTCTCGACCAGCGAGATCGGCAGCAACACGCAGAACAGCCGCGTGAAGAAGTTCGGCATGAACTCGAAGCCATTTGGCAGCGGCGTATTCTTGATGCGCTCCATGCCCCCTTGGGCATTGGCAATGTCGATCATCACCCGCTCGAACAGCGACTGCTGAATGGTGTCGATCTTCCCGTCAGCCCGCGCTCCAGACACGATGCGGGACATATCCTCGAGCAGCGCGTTGGGGCGGTTCGTACGCTCGGCAGCGACTTCGGCCGCCTCCTTGCCTGCCAGCCGCTCAATATCCTCTGTCGGATCCTGCCCCCGCAGGCGGCACCGCATCGCATGGGCAAAGGAGATCTGCCGCAGCACAATGGCTTCCGCTTCCGGGCCAGCTGGCAGCACATTGCGGCACAACCGGGCCATGCTGCGCGATGCGTTGATCAATGCACCCCATAAGGTGCGCGCTTCCCACCAGCGGGCATAAGCAGCATTCGTCCGGAAACCGAGAAACAGGGCGATAGCCGTGCCGAACAAGGCGACCGGCAGCGCTGGCTCCTTGATCGGCATGTATCGGTGGAAGATGGTGACAGCCACATCCCAGGCAAACAGAATGGTCAGCGGCTTCCAGATTTCGAGTATTATCTGCTGCAGGCGAGGACGCGCTCCGACGATCATCGCGGTTCTCCATTGTATATGATGTGAGAAATCTAGCGCCCAATTCTTAAAATCAGGGGGCCACCAAGGATCTAGGCTGACGAGCGCCAGTTCGGTTCAGGATGTCGAAGTTGCCCTCGGCAAAGAAGCCTACATGCACCGGCCCGGGCGATAGGTTGTTCCAAGACCATTCGTACAAGCTGCCATGCTGGGGGCGTAGTTCCCCCCGCTGAGCGCCCGAAGCAATCGTATCGGCAAGAATGGAGCCCTGGTGCCCATCTTCCAGGCGAAGACGATAGCGGACCTTCGCGCCGCGACTGTCGCTTACGAACCGTACGGTCCCCTCGCCCGCCACATAGGCTGCTACCCGCTGCGTTTCGCCCGGCCGGATCGTGAAGTGCATACGCTTCGTGGCGAGAGGATCATTGGGCGGTGCGTGCAGTACGCCGGACATCGCCCACACTCCCACCACAGCGAGAGCGACGCATATCAATATGCCTGTCCCGACGAAGATGGCGTCGTATCTTCCGATCCTCACATCGCGTCTCGATGGTGGCCCGTGTCCTGCTCAGGCACGGACCGGATCTCGATATGCCAGAAGCCGCAGCGCGTTGATGACCACCAACAGCGTTGATCCTTCATGAAGGGCGACAGCCGGTCCGATGCCAAGACCCAGGATGGTCGCCGGCACGAGGAAGGCGACGACACCCAGACTGACGAACACGTTCTGCCGAATGACCCAGCGCGTGCTGCGGCTGAGACCCACCGCGAACGGCAGATGCGACAGATTGTCGGCCATGAGCGCCACATCGGCGGTTTCCAGAGCTACATCTGAGCCGGCTGCGCCCATGGCGATACCCACGGTCGCGGTCGCCATAGCTGGCGCGTCGTTCACGCCGTCACCGACCATGGCGACCTTGGTCTCGGCCCGCAGCTTCTTGATGGCCTCGACCTTGTCTTCAGGCATGAGATCGCCCCAGGCTTCATCGATCCCGACCTGCTTGCCTATGGCATCAGCCACACGCTGGTGATCGCCCGAGATCATGATCATCCGCTTGATGCCGATCTCGCGCAGACGTTCCAGCGCCGCGCGGGCGGCTTCGCGCGGCGTATCCAGAAGACCGATGGCCCCCATGTCCCGCGAACCGCTGCGCACGACCATGCTGGTCTGGCCTGCCTCCCGGAGCGTCTTAATCGCGGCATCCATCTCTCCGGACAGCGGGGCGATGCCGTCGCTGCCGAACATCTCGGCCTTGCCGATGAGAACTTCGTCTTCACCGACAAGAGCCGAGATGCCGCGACCCGTGAGGCTTTTCAGATTTTCAGCCTCCGGAACTGGATGATCGCCAATATGGTCGCGTCCGTCGCGCGCGATCGCCTGGGCCAGCGGATGGTCGCTGAGGCTTTCTACAGCCACCGCCAACGCCATCAGCTCTTCCTTGGTAATGCCAGGCGCCGGGATGATCTGCTGGATGCGCGGCTCGCCCATCGTCAGCGTGCCGGTCTTGTCGAACGCGATAGCGTCGAGCGAACCCAGCAATTCGAGCGGGGCACCGCCCTTCACCAGGACGCCACCACGCGCCGCACGGGCAACACCCGACAGCACGGCGCTCGGCGTCGCGATGGCCAGCGCACAGGGACTGGCGGCCACAAGGACGGCCATCGCCCGATAGAAACTGTCGCGGAAAGGCTCGTCGACGACGACCCATGCGAACAGCAACAGGAACGCCAGCACAAGCACCGCAGGCACGAAGAAGCGCTCAAAGCGATCCGTGAACCGCTGCGTCTGCGACTTCTGCGTCTCCGCCTCGCTGACCATCTTCACGACCTTGGCCAGCGTGCTCTCGCTCGACAGGCGCGTGACCTCGATCTCGATGAGGCCGCTGCCGTTGATTGTGCCGGCGAAGACCCGGCTCGCTGCAGCGACGCGATCAGGATTGGCCCGGGCAGCGTCCGCGCTTTCGACCGGCTCCTTGTCGACCGGGATGCTCTCGCCGGTGACAGGCGCCTGATTAACCGCAGAATTGCCCTTGATGACGAAGCCATCGGCCGCGATGCGCTCGTCCGGCTTGATGATGACGACGTCGCCAAGGACCAGTTCCTCGACCGGCACGACGCTGGAGCCACCATCCATCCGCCGAACGGTAGCCGTCCGCGGCGCCAGTTCGGCCAGCGCTTCGATTGCACGCTTGGCGCGCCCCATGGCGTAGTGCTCGAGCGCATGCCCCAGACTGAAGAGGAATAGCAGCAAAGCGCCTTCGGCCCAAGCCCCAAGAGCGGCCGCGCCTGCTGCTGCCACCAGCATCAGCGTATCGATCTCGAAGCGCTTCTGGCGCAGATTTTCGATGGCCTCGCGCACTGTATAGAAGCCGCCGAAGACATAAGCCGCTATGAAGAGAGCGAACGGAACCCAGGCGGGTGCAGTCAGGAACGTCTCGATGAGGTAGCCCACCCCCAGTGCGCCGCCGCAGGCCAGAGCAAAGATCAGCTCGGTGTTGGGTCCAAGCAATCCGCCGTGCCCATGATCATGGTCGTGCTTCTCGCCAGCCGGGTGATCGTGATCTTTGTCGTGGTCATGTGCCGACGGCTTCTTGTCCGGAGCGGTGAGAGCCTTGCGGCTCACACCTGCATCGCGAAGCGCCGTAAGAATTCCATCCTCCGAAGTGATCGTGCGATCGAACTCGACCCGCACCGTCCCAGGAAGAATGGCCTCGGCTTCAAGCACGCCTGGCAGCGCGCGAAGCGTTTCGCCAATAGACCTGGCACGCCTCTGATGACCAATGCCGTCGACCTCCCACACCACATGGCCTATACGCTCTGCGATCTGCGTCCCCGCCGCCTTCGCCAGCTCCCGGATACGCGGAAGAGAGATCGCGTCCGGATCATAGTGGATGCACAGCTGCGGCAGTGTGCCGGCTGGTTCCTTCGTGACATGCACTTCAGAGACACCGGGACGGCTTTCGATCAAGGATATCAGGCGCGAAACGCAGCCATCAGCCGTGTCGGTGACTTCGGGGAGCAGCAGGGGGACATCGAGGCGGAGTTTTTCAATCATGACCATTATCCTGGTTGGGGCACACTATCTTCGGTAAAAGCAGTTGCCATCAAGGTGGATGCAGGCGTCCCTGCTTGCTGATCGTCCGGGTTCTCCTGCAGATCAGCGGCTTCTGATCGGCGCGTACCAGCTTCAACGTGTCGACGCCGGTCAGGCTGACATTGAGCTTATCGCCGACATAGGTCAGGCCCGTGTCGGGCGCGGTGAGACGGATCGGCTTCTGGTCCGGCAGGATCGCCAGATCGAGGGTCAACCCATCGACAAGGAAATCGCCATCCAGCTGCGTTCCATCTTCGCATGCGTAAAGATGCTCCCCGACGAGCGTAGGGATGGAATTGCGGTCATGGCGACTTTCATCGCCGCCGCTATTCTGCTGGCATCCCATCAGGCTGAGCATCAGGGCTCCTCCAGTCAGGGAGAGACGGCTCAAACGATACTGTTTCAGGCGCATGTTGTTTCCCGGATCTCGAGGGTAAACTGTCGTCATGGGCGGCAAGGGAAGCCGCCCATGACGCGGGCCGTTCTCACACACAGGGGTAGGTGCGGCGGCCAAACTGGTCATCAGTCGAACAGTTCGCGCAGGAAGCCCTTGCGACGACCATGATGGCCGCCCCGAGATCCATGGCCGTCACTACGATCGCTTCCATGCTTTGAGCCGGACACACCCAGCGTGCCTTCACGCCGTTCGACCGGCTGAGTTTCGCTGATGCTGCGTTCGATGATCTTGTCGAGTTCACCGCGGTCGAGCCAAACGCCACGACACTGAGGGCAATAGTCGATCTCGATGCCCTGTCGTTCGCTCATGAGCAGGTCGACCTTGCACGCCGGACAGGCCAGTCCGTTCGAAGGGGTACGGTTCGTCATGTCAGGCCTCCTTGATTTCTGGGCGGCCCTTGGCCTCCCGAATTTCGCTACGGGCGTCCTTGAGGATCTCGATCCCGCCCTTGATGGCGATCAGCGCAGTAGCGACACCGACGAGAAGATCCGGCCAGTTTGTGCCGAGCCACCAGACCAGCACGCCGGCGATCAAAATGCCGCCATTCGAAATGAAGTCGTTGAAGCTAAAGGTTGTAGCTGCGCGCATGTTGACGTCTGGCTGCTCAAGCCGTTGCAGCAGCCTCAGGCAGATGAAGTTGACGACGGCTGCCACGGCCGACATCGCCATCATCGCTGTGCCAATGGGCTCGCTGCCGTAGACATATCGACGACCGACATCGACGAGGATGCCGACTGCGAAGACCAACAGCATAGAGCCGGAGAACATTGCCGCCCGGCTCTTCCACATGACGCCTCGGCTCAGGGCTACTAGGCTCAGAGCATAGACGAGAGCATCCGACAAATTGTCGACACCATTGGCGATGAGCGCGCTGGAGTCTCCAGTGAAGCCCACGACAAAGAAGGCAGCAGATATGAGGACATTCAGGATCAGCACGATCCAGAGCGTCTTGCGCTCCATTCCCTGATCGGCGCCAGTCGTTGCGCTATCCATCGCCCTTCTCCTTGCCCTTGGTCACATTCGCGGCTCGCCGTTTGTGACGATTGGGTGGAGGAACCGCACGGACCGCGCGCTTCGCCAAGGCCATGAAACTTGCGTCTTGCTCCCTCATCTGGCGACGAAGGCCCTGGACTATCAGGCGTGCCCACAGCCCGAGAAAACCTGTGCATTCGAAACTGTGCCGCACGTGCAGTCCTGTTTCATTCTCGAAAAGCTCATACCCCTCTTCGATACTGAACAGCGGGAATGTCCTTGTCCGCCAGCGGATGCTGTCCGGCTTTTGATGGGCCACAATCTTAGCTTCGAGCGATGCATGTTTCCCCATCACACTCCAAGTCATATCGATCTTGTTCCCAAGCTCGATCACGCATGGGCCAAAGCGATAGTGCGGGTGCCATGCCTCATATTGGTTGAGGTCGGCCAACAGCCCCCATGCCCGCATACGCGAGATCTGAGGACTGAATATGGTTTCCTCTCTCATCGGTCTGATCCTTTCCTTCGATCAGGAAGAGGCGGGAGGGCAATTCCTGCCCTCCCGTCACATCAGTGCTGCGGTTGAGCAGCCGGGGAGACCTCGACCTCTGGATCGTCCTCCTCGACCATGCTGGTGCGGCCGTATCGCGCGTAGAGCGTCGGCAGGACGAACAGGGTCAGGAGCGTCGCAGAGATCAGGCCGCCGATTACGACCGTCGCCAGCGGCTTCTGGACTTCGGCGCCAGCGCCACTGCCCAGGGCCATCGGCACGAAGCCAAGGCTTGCAACCAGCGCCGTCATGACCACCGGCCTCAGACGCTGAAGCGCGCCCACCCGAGCGGCTTCGGCCCGGTCCATGCCGGTTCGCATGAGATCCTGAATGGAGGACACCATGACGAGGCCGTTCAGGACCGCGATACCGGACAGCGCGATGAAACCGACCGCTGCGGAGATGGAGAAATCCATGCCCCGCAGGAAGAGGGCCAGCACGCCGCCCACCAAGGCGAGAGGAACGCCAGTGAACACGATGGCTGCATCACGGACCGACCCTAACGCGCCATAGAGGAGCAGCAGGATCAGAACGAAGCAAGCCGGGATCACCAGTTGCAACCGTTCCTGGGCCGATGCCAGATTCTCGAACTGGCCACCCCATTCGAGATAGCTGCCAGGCGGAAGACGCACTTCCTTACCAATGGCAGCCTGCGCATCTGCGACCACGCCGCCGACGTCACGGCCACGCACGTTTGCCTGGACGACAACGCGACGCTTGCCATTTTCACGACTGATCTGGTTTGGACCGTCGACGACGCGGATATCCGCCACGCTGGCCAGCGGCACAAACTGCCCACCCGGCGTCGGCACCTGAACCTGGCTCAGCAGCGATATATCGGCGCGCTGATCTTCGGAAAGACGGATCACCACCGGGAAACGGCGGTCGCCTTCGAAGATCATGCCCGACTGCTGGCCCCCCAGCGTTGCGTTCACGATGTCCTGCACGTCCTGAGCGGTAACGCCGAGGCGGGCCATGGCATCGCGATTGACGCGGATGTCGAGCATCGGAAGGCCCGTGGTCTGCTCGACCTTGACGTCAGCCGCCCCCTGCGTCCGTCGCAGGACGCTGGCGATCTTCTCCGCCGTCGCGTTCATCGAGTTGAAGTCGTCTCCGAAGACCTTGACCGCGATATCACCACGCACGCCAGCAATGAGCTCGTTGAAGCGCATCTGGATCGGCTGGGTGATCTCGTAGGCGTTGCCCGGAAACTTGGCGAGCTGCCCCTCGATCCGAGAGATGAGTTCCTCCTTCTTCAGGCTGGGGTCCGGCCATTCCTTCCGATCCTTGAGGATGACGAACATGTCCGTGGCGTTGGGCGGCATCGGGTCGGATGCCAGTTCGGCCGTACCCGTCTTGGAGAAGACGAACTTCACCTCCGGCTGCTTCGACATCATCTGCTCGATCGGCACCTGCATCGCCTGGCTCTGCTGCACCGACGTCGCCGGAATACGTAGAGCTTGGATCAATAGGTCGCCCTCATCGAGCTGCGGCAGGAAAACCTGTCCCAACGACATGAAGGCCAGGATCGCGAGAACGAAGCCGCCGACACCCGCACCGACAGTGACGACAGGCCGCTTCATCGCCCGGTCGAGACCGGGTTCGTAGCGGGCCTTGAGCCAGCCCATGATCCGCCCTTCCTTCTCCTCGATCCGCTTGGACAGCCACAGGGCAATCGCGGCAGGCACGAAGGTCAGGGAAAGGATGAAGGCACAGACCAGCGCGATGATGACGGTCAGCGCCATCGGTACGAAGGTTTTGCCCTCGACACCGGTCAGAGTGAGCAGCGGCACATAAACGAGGATGATGATCGCCTGGCCATAGACCGATGGCTTAATCATCTCGCGGGCAGCGGAAGCGACCGTGTCCAGCCGCTCCTTCACAGTCAGCAGGCGACCCTCATGATGCTGATGCTCCGCCATGCGTCGCAGGGCATTTTCGACGATGATGACGGCGCCATCGACGATGAGGCCAAAATCGAGCGCGCCAAGGCTCATGAGGTTCGCTGACACGCCGGCACGCAACATGCCAAAGCCCGTCAGCATCATGGTCACCGGGATGATGACGGCGGCAATCAGCGCGGCTCGGAAGTTGCCGAGCAGCAGGAACAGCACCACGATGACGAGGATAGCGCCTTCGCCCAGATTCTTGGCAACCGTCTTGATAGTGGAATTCACCAGCGCCGTACGGTTCAGCACCGGCTGCACGATCACGTCCGGCGGCAGCGAGGCGTTGATCTCCTCTAGCCGGTTGGCGACCGCCGTCGCGACGGTACGGCTATTCTCGCCAATCCGCATAATGGCGGTGCCGACGACGACCTCGGTTCCGTTTTCAGATGCCGACCCCATGCGAATAGCCTGCCCGGTACGAACGGACGCGACTTGCCCAAGAGTGATGGGTACACCTTCCCGGGTGGCCACCACGATATTGGAAAGTTCGTCGGCGTTGCGGACAAGAGCGTCTGCACGGACTGCCAGACCTTCGCCATTGCGGTTGACGAAGCCGCCACCGACGCTGGTGTTATTACGTTCGAGGGCCGTGCTGAGCTGGGTCAGCGTGATCCCCATCGAAGCCAGGCGCTGGACGTCGGGCACGACGAGAAACTGCTTGGCATAGCCGCCGATCGAATCGACGCCAGCCAAGCCCTGCGTGTTCTTCAGCAGCGGCGAAACGATCCAGTCCTGCGCGGTACGCAGGTAGGTCGCCTTGTCGGTATCGTTGGTCAGCCGTTCGCCTTCCGGCGTGATGTAGCTGCCATCGGGCTGCATGCCGGGTTCACCCGGTTGATGCTTGTCGTCCTTGCGATGCTCCAGACGGACGGTCCACATATAGACCTCCCCCAGACCGGTGGCGATCGGGCCCATTTCGGGCGTTACGCCATCGGGCAAGTTCTCGGACACGCCTGTCAGACGCTCGCCGACCTGCTGGCGGGCGAAAAAGATATCCGTCTGATCGGAGAAGACGGCAGTGACCTGCGCAAAGCCGTTGCGGCTGAGCGAACGGCTATATTCGAGGCCCGGAATACCCGCGAGTGCGGTCTCGATCGGGAACGCGACCTGCTTTTCGACCAACTCGGGCGACAGCGCGGGCGCACGGACGTTGATCTGCACCTGGTTATTAGTGATGTCCGGCACCGCGTCGATCGGCAGGCGAGACAGAGCAGCGGCGCCGATCACAGCGGCTATGGCGGTCAGCAGCAGGACGAGCCAGCGCTTGTGAACCGCCCATGTTACGATTGGGGCGATCATCGGCTCAGTCCTCCGCGGCTTCGCTCTTGCCGAGTTCGGCCTTGAGCGTGAAGCTGTTGACGGTGGCGATCTCCTCAGTGCCCTTCAGGCCCGACTTGATGATCACGCTGTCGCCAGCACTGTCGCCCAGTTGGACGGCGGTCGCTTGGAACCCGGCCTTGGTCCGGACGAACACGACCGACCTGCCCTCTTCCGTCTGCACGGCAGTCAGCGGCACACGGATGGCCCCATCGCCGCCACTGCCGGTGAGCGCGACCGATGCCGTGACCGGCTCCCCGACGCGCCAGAGGCCATCCCGATTATCGAGGGTCGCGATGACGGGAACGAGTCGCGTATTGGTATCGAGCGCCGGCGACACGAACGTCACCTTCGCGGTCGCCTGTCGACCGGCTGCCTTGATGTTCACCGTTGCGCCCGGACGCACCCGGCCCGCATCCTGCGGCTGCAAGTTGAGAGAGAGTGACACGCTGGACAGGTTGGCAACCCGGAACAGTTCAGCGTCCGCCGCGACCGTCTGCCCCAGCACGACGCTGCGGCCGATGACCTGACCGGACATGGGCGCCACGATCCCGATGCGATTGAGGCCGCCGCCACCCGTGCCCGCGGCGGAAACCTGCTGCTGCGCCAGACGAAGGGCGATGCTGGCCTCGGTCGCTGCGGTGCGGGCAGCGATGAGATCCTGCTCAGGCGAGACCCGCTGAGAGAACAGGCGCTGCTCGCGGGCGAGATTGCTGTTTGCCAGAGATAGCCGGGCGCGTGCCGCTTCGGTCTCAGCGTTGAGAGAAGCTGCCTCGCGGCTTTCGATCACGGCCAGCGTCTGGCCGCGACCGATCGACTGTCCAAGGTTGCGGGTGAGCGATACGACCCTGCCGCCGATCGCAGCGGATACGACCTGCGTGCCTTGCGGATCACCGTCGATGGTAGCGGGGAGTTCGATCGTGCCCGAGCCGCCCATCATCGGGCGCGCCGTCTGAATGCCAGCCGATGCGATCTGATCGGCCGAGAGCGTGATCTTGCCCTCTTCGGCTTTCTCCCCTGCCTTTGCTTCAGCAGCGGGCGCCGCGTCGTTGGTCGGGTTCTCCTCGGCACCGCTTCCGCAAGCTGCGAGCGCCAGCATCAGGGACAGGGGCAAGGCGGCGTAGATGATCTTCTTAGATGTCATGGATCAGTTCCCCTGTTCCGGCGCGGGCGCTGTCAGGCGCTCCAGTTGCGCGCGGGCATTCTGATAAGAGGCAAGTGCGTCGATGGCGGCGAGGCGCGTCTGAGCAAGCGTGCGTTCTGCATCGAGCAGGTCGAGCTGGCCGAACTTGCCTTCGCGATAGCCGATGCGCGCGATGCGGGCCGCTTCCTGGGCCGCCTCAAGGGCAGGACCAGTAGCCGTCTGTGCAGTGACTGCGGCATTCGATGCCGATGTCTGCGCGTCGGTGATGGCCTGCTCGACATCGAGCGCTGTCATCCGCTTCTGGGCTTCCACCTGATTGCGCTGCGCGCGAGCCTGCGCGACAGCCGCCTTGCCCGAATTGAAGATCGGGATAGGCATCGTGACCGTGAAGATCAGGGCCGTATCATTGGTGGCTGACAGCCTGCGTAAACCAGGGCCTGCCTCGAGATTGGGGACTCGTTGAGAATTGGCGAGTCGAACATTGGCATCAGCTACGGCAAGGTCCGCATCTGCGGCCGCCAGGGCCAGAGTACCTGCCGCGCTCGGTGGGACTTCGGGGCCATAGCCATGTGGCAAGCGCTCCAACCATGCCGTATCGAGCGGTCCGCCCATCGGCTGCCCAATCCGACGCTCGAGATTGGCGCGGCTGGCCTGAGCCAGGCGGATAGTCCGAACCAGTTCGGCATCGGCGTTGATCTTCGCAACGTTAGCGCGTTGCTCCTCTATCGGAGAGGCCCGCCCGGCCTTCACCCGTACGCTCGCAGCGTTCGCGGCGTCGCCGGCTATGCGCGCCTGATCGCGCGCCGTCTGGACACGCCGTTCGGCAGCAGCCGCTTCGATATACAGCTGCGTGACCTGCAGCCTGATGTCTGCCTGCGTGATCGCCGAGACTAACAGTGCCTTGTCGGTCTGGGCATTAGCGACCGCGATGCGTGCGGACCGCTTGCCACCCAGTTCGATGGGAACAGCCATGCTGACCGTCGACTCGGCGCTACCAACGCCGCGATACGGTCCGCTTCCTGCGATATTCTCCACCTGCGTCTGCACGGTGGGATTGGGACGAAGACCAGCGACGGTACGTGCGGCGCGGGCTGCTTCGACATTGGCTTGCGCGGCTTCGGCCGCCGGGGCGCTGCCACCAGCGGCGGCGACTGCCTGATCAAGCGTATAGGGTGACGCCCCCGCTACCGCAGCGGGCATCTCCTGTGCCTGCGCCACAGCGACGCAGGACACGGCAGCCAATAAGGCTGCAATGGATCGGAACATGAATAGGAATCCTGAACACGAGTCATGGACGACCGGCGGCCTGAATTCAGGCGCAACGGTCCACTATGGCTCTGTCAGACTATGGGTGGGCGCAGGTCGGGGCCGATGGCCCAGCGCTTGGACGGGATCGGTGCAGGAATGAACGCAGGAGCGTTCACCGCGGAGGGGAGCATATCATCGCTGGCCGAAGCTGGCACGAACGCCGGAGCGCCCTGGCAACCACCATGATGATGCGGCATGCCCTTGTCAGCATCACCCTGCGTCTGGTCCGCATCGCCATCACTATGCACGTAACCGGAGCATTCAATGGTGGGTGCCTGAGCGTTAGGAACTTCCTGGGCATGCACCATCGTCGTCGTCAGCATGGACAACGAAATCAGGCAGAGCAGGAAACGTCCTAAGCGGCGCATGACAGGCTACATAGTAGGCTTTCCGCAGAATGTCATCTGCAAAAGTAATATCGCGGCATATTGGACTGTTTCTGAATGTTACATCAGATCATTGTGCCATGATAGCGCACTGATACACCATATCATCACGGATTAACTTTGCCTAAACTATGATGAGATCCAATATACATCATGGCATCAGCAAGAATCATTCGAATAAATCTGCATGACGCGCCAGACACAAGGCACAATTTGCCGAATTAGGTTTCGTGGACAAAGGTTGACAGCAGGATCGGGCGTTGATTCAAGGCTGCCTTTTGGAGGTGGCGTTGGGCGAGCGTATTGGGCTGACGGAGGACGAGTGGGGGATCATCGGCACATTACTGCCATCTGAGCGTGG
>NZ_JBSXOQ010000058.1:0-2204 GCF_056859495.1 Sphingobium sp. L-44
TCGTTCATGGCGGGTGTGGCCCGTGGCTTTTTCTGTCCCGGAGAAGGGATGGTTTAGACACCCAATTTCCTACTTCAGAACAGAACCTTACGCTACTCCCGCCAACCCTCCTGACCGCCCCGGTGAATAGGAGAGGTTAGAGCGTCGAGACTCTCGGTCTGCGGGACAGGCTGCCACAGCCGATGCCGCGCATCCTGGACGTTCTTCTCGACCTGGCCCTTCTCCCATCCGGCTGCCGGATTACAGAACTCGGCCTCGAACAGATAATGGCTGACCATCGTCAGGAAGCGGGCGTTGACGGTCCGATCCTTGCCGCGTCCGACCTTGTCGACCGCGGTGCGCATGTTGTCATAGATGCCGCGCCGCGGCACACCGCCGAGCACGCGGAACGCGTGATTATGGGCGTCGAACAGCATCTCGTGGGTCTGGAGGAGATAGGCCCGCACGAAGAAGGCGCGGCTGTAGCTGAGCTTGAAGTGCGCCACCTGCAGCTTGGTGCGCACGCCGTCGATGATCGCCCAGTCCTCGCTCCAGTCGAACTGGAACGCCTCACCTGGCGCAAAGGACAGCGGCACGAACGTGCCCTTGCCGCTCATCTGCTGCTGGCGGCGATAATCGTCACGCCAGCCTCGGGCAAAGGCCGCAACGCGCCCATAGGAGCCATCAAAGCCCAGGCTCACCAGATCGGCATACAGCTGCTTGATCGTGCGCTTCTGCTTGCGCGGGCGACCCATCTCACGCAGCAGCCAGACCGTCAGTCGCTCAACGAACGGATCCAACTTGCTCGGCCGCTCGGGCACCTTGAACCGCGGCTCGACTATGTCCGAACGCAGATATTTACGAACGGTATTGCGGGATAAACCGGTGCGCTTGGCTATCTCACGGATCGACAGATGATCGCGGTAATGCCAGCGCCGGATGACGCTCAATAATGCCATGTCCAACACTCCATGGTCCCCCGCTCGCCAAAGCCAGGGGCGTGTTCAAACATGGGTCACTTCTCAGTGAAAATTACTGGCCTCCCCGGGTCAGTTCTCAGCGGCAATCAACATCTAGAGAATACGGGGCAGATTGTCGCAATATCCATTTGCTTCTAAGACTTCTACTAATCTGACTAACGCCCTCGATAAGGCTCGCAACCAATTCCGTCGCCATCCCGGTCCAGATGAGGGCCATATCCTGGCTCCCCGGCATAAATAGGCGCAGCGCCAGCAGCTCTTACTTGGGCACAATTGCGATAGGACCATGAGGATCGGCCATCAGTTGATGCGGTGGACTGCCTTTCCGGTTCGGCCTTGCGAACAGCCACTGATGGCTGCTGATCATCCAAATCGGCAGCACTCATGTCCGACTGAGGAGCCGCCGCAGCCTGCGGGCGCCAAGCCTCCTCTTCGGCAACAGGGGCGCTTGATGACGAGGAAGGCAGAAGAGCGCTGCCCACTCCACCAACAAAGCCAAGCATGATCGCCCCGCCAATGATGGCGACAGAAGGAAACCTTCCCTTTTGCCTATAGTGTGTAGTGTGTCGCCAATGGTGTCGGTTCATTCGGTCAGGATGGCGAGGGAAGGTAAAGGAGCAGTTGCTGGCTCATTAGCGAGATGGGTACCTATCGAATTATGGAAACTAATCAGGTCTCCCAGGTCCTGATGATGCCCAGCGCATGGGCTCGCCCAGAAAAATTTCGGCACCCCAAAAATCTCCCAGCAACACGTCCGCCCATTCTTGGGCCAACTCACGTCGCCGGCCCATATAAGCAGCGCGGTTATACGCTTTCTCCGCATCGGAGACGGCGCCATGTCTATCGTCAGCCTGCACGTTCTTGGGCGTGTGGGCCAGCATGAGGTCTATCACTTCACGATCACCAGGCTGCATCAAAACGGCCGGACGCTCATTCATGTATGTCGAAAACGCAGCACGAAAGCCGTGAGGGACATGCCTTTGATAGTAGCCAGCTCGGATTAACAGGGCTCTCAGAGTATTTTCGCTAATTGGCCGATGCGCATGTCGTTCGCTGGGAAAACAGAGCTCGAAACGCCCCGTAAGCCGACGAAGCACCTGCAGTAGGTTAGCGTCCGCGCTCGTGGTGTAATTTCCGGTGTAGATTGAGGTGATCGCATGGGGTTGGGCATGCCCAACCCCATGCGATTTCGAACTCGGTGGCCACCGGGCTCATCGGTAAGGTGGAGTTACCACACGTCACACG
>NZ_JBSXOQ010000059.1:0-2746 GCF_056859495.1 Sphingobium sp. L-44
CGTAAGCGCTAAAACACTCCCACAGGGGAGCGCTCAGGCGGCCTGATCGATGACGGGGCTGGCGGTGGCGCGACTATCTACCCAGTTGTAGGGGAGCAGATCATCGATGGGATCTGTGTCGCCGCACAGGACGATGCGTGCGAGGACATCGGCGAGGTAGGCCTGGGGGTTGATACCGCCCAGTTTGCATGTTTCGATGAGGCTGGCGAAGGTTGCCCAGTTTTCAGCCCCCAGGTCATGGCCTGTGAACAGGGCATTTTTCCGCTGGAGGGTAATTGGCCTGATTGAGCGCTCGACGGTATTGTTATCCAGCTCGATCCGTCCATCCTCAAGGAAGCGGACGAGGCCCTTCCAGTGGTTGAGTGTGTAACCGATGGCCTCGGCTGTATGGGAGCCGCGGGGTAGTTTGGGCAGCATTTCCTTGAGCCATGGCAGCATGTCCGCGATGATCGGAGCGGATTCAGCCTGGCGTACCGTCAGTCTGTGTTCGGGGCTGGAGCCTCGGATACGAGCCTCGATCTTGTAGAGCCCGGCGATCCGCCGCAGGGCCTCATCGGCGACCGGTGCGTTGCCGCCCTTGGCATCGTCGAAGTAGCCCCTCCTGACATGTGCCCAGCAGAAGGCGAGCGTTCCGGGACCGGCCCTTCGGTCCGGCGCCTCGATATGCTTGTACGCGCCATAGCCGTCGCACTGGACGATGCCGGTGAAGTCCCCGAGCAGCTTTTCCGCCCAGACTTTCCCGCGACCTGGCATGTAGGTGTAGGCGACAGCCGGTGGATCGGTGCCGCCATGCGCCCCATCATCACGAGCGATCGCCCAGAGATATCCTGTCTTCACCTTGCCAGTGCCGGGAGCCAGGACCTTCGCGGTGGTCTCATCCACGAACAGCCTCGCGCCCGACAGGAGGTCGGCCCTCATCCGGCTGGTCAGGCGGCCGAGCCAGGCGGCGGCTCTGCCTGCCCAGTTACACATTGTCCCCCTGTCGATCTCGATACCCTGGCGCCGCAGTGCCTGTGCCTGCCGGTAGAAGGGAGTGTGATCGGCATATTTCTTGACGAGAACATCGGCGATCAGCGCCTCGGTGGGCAGGCCGCCTGGCATTACATGCTTGGGCGCAGGCGCCTGGAACACGCCATCACTGCATGCCCGGCACGCCATTTTCGGACGGGACGTCACGATGACGCGATACTGGACAGGGATGACATCGAGCCGGCTTGATATGTCGCTGTCAATGCAGTGCAGCACGCCTCCGCAGCAGGGGCATTCCGTCTCGTCAGGGAGGATCACTTCCTCGACACGGGCCAGATGTGCCGGCAGCGACGCCCGCGCTGTCCCGGGCTCCCTTCGCGCCCGTTCCTTCTTTTGTCCTGCGGCAGCCGCTGCCTGCTCGGCCAAAGCCTCCAGTTCAGCGCGGGCGACATCGAGATCGTCGAGGCCCAGCGCCAACTGATCTTCGTTCAGTTTCTCCGACCGTTTTCCGAATGTCGTCCGGGTAATCTGGTCAATGATATGCTGCATCCGAGCTTCACGCTCGAGGCCGGCCAGGACCATCGCCTTGAGGATGGCGACATCGTCAGGAAGGTCGGCTGCCGTGGCGGACATGCCCTATTTCTGGCAGTTTCCGGGCAGTCCGCAATGGCATTTCGATCAGGGGAATCAGGCTTGCGACCTATCGCGTCGTCACCGGAACCTGAGCGCGCGGCGTGTGCATTTTCGACCATTGCAGCCCTTCGAACAAGGCTGACGCCTGTGATGCCGACAGCCGCATCACGCCATCCTGCGCCCGTGGCCAATGGAAGGCCCCCGTCTGCAAGACTTTGCTCACGAGCACCAGGCCGCTGCCATCCCAGACCAGGAGCTTGATCCTGTTCGCCCGCTTGGAGCGGAAGATGAAGACCACCCCCGAGAAGGGCTTGAGTCCGAGTTCATGCTCGACCAGCGCCGCCAGGCTGACGGCCCCTTTCCTGAAGTCGACCGGCTTTGTCGCCACCATCACCTTGAGCGGCCCTGGCGGGATGATCATCCCGACCGGCTCACCGCGGCAAGCACACGGGCGATATGATCCTCGCTCGCCCCTGGCGGCACATGGATCGCCAGCCTTGCCGTGCGGATCACGATCTCATCGCCTCCACCATCAGCCGGGCCGGAGCCGCCCGCATCTTCTACCACCGCCGGGACGAAGCCCAGCTTTTTGCTGGCCAGGCGCTTGCCTGGAATGCTGTCATGCCGCCACGCATAAAGCTGCTGCGGCAGTAGCCCATGCGCCCGTGCGATTTCTGCGATGTTGGCGCCGGACTCAAAACTCGACGCTATGATCCGGGCCTTAGCCTCGGCCGACCAGCGGCGACGCGAAGGTCCCGCTGGAATGACATCCATACGCGAGGGCCGCTGGCCCTCCTGCCTTTCGAAACCTGTTTCGAATGTTCTTACATCATCAGCCACTACGATACCCCTCGGATGAGGGGCAAAACATAGACAGATCAGCAGGTACGAAAATGTGGGGAGGTTTTGGCGCTTACTGCGCACAGGTATTACCCTCCAAAACACCCCTAAAAGCAAATCGACGAGCTCGCATCAGGCGCGATCCGATGGGCGGCGCTGCATGCCCAGGAAACGGCGCAAATCCGCCAAAAAGACATAAAAAAACCACCGCGGAATGATCCGAGACGGTTTGGTCTTTTGGTGTATGGTTGCGGGAGTAGGATTTGAACCTACGACCTTCAGGTTATGAGCCTGACGAGCTACC